>CAKZJK010000159.1 GCA_936942565.1 uncultured Caulobacter sp.
GCGGCCCTGTCGGCCGAGATCGTCAAGAAGGCGGACGCCAAGACCACCCGCTTCGACGTCGCCCTGACGCCGGACGGCCTGGGCAAGGTGGATGTGCGGATCGAGATCGCCCGCGACGGGGCCCTGACGGCCTCCATGCGGTTCGACACCATCCACGCGGCGCAAGAGCTGCGCGGCAAGGCCCACGAGCTGCGCCAGGCCCTGGCCGACGCGGGCTTCAACGTCGCCGACAACGCCCTGTCGTTCGACGTCTCCAGCCAGAACGGCGGCCAGAACTCGAACCCCTTCTTCGCCTTCGACGGGTGGAACGACCAGGGTCAGCGCGCCTTCCAGGGCCGCGCGTTCCAGGCCGCCATGACCGCCGAGGAAGAGATCGTCGTCACCCCCTCCGACCTGCTGCCCGGCCTGAAGACGGCCGCCGACAGCGGCCTGGACATCCGGATCTAGGAAACGCCATGGCCACCGCCGTCTCATCGCAGAACACCACCTCCGTCCTTGACCGGATCAACAACGGCAAGAACTCGGTGGCGACCAACACCGAGACCTTCCTGAAGCTGCTGACCACGCAGCTGAAGAACCAGGATCCGTTGTCGCCGACCGACACGACCCAGATGACGCAGCAAATCACCCAGATGACGGGCGTCGAGCAGCAGCTGGTCACCAACGACCTGCTGGCGGCGCTGGTCGGCATGAACACCGGCACGGGCTTGTCCGAAGGTGTCTCGATGATCGGCAAGCAGGTCACCGCGCTCACCGACAACTCGACCCTGAAGAACGGGAAGGCGACCTTCTCCTGGACCCAGGCTGGCGGCTCGACCTCGCTGGAGGTCGAGATCAAGAACGCCGCCGGCAAGGTGGTCCGCACGCTGAAGCCCGATGACCAGAAGAGCGGCGACCACACCCTGACCTGGGACGGCAAGGACGACGCCGGGGTCAAGCTGGCCGACGGCGGCGTCTACACCATCGGCGTCAAGGCCAAGGGCGCCGACAACAAGGACATCAAGGTCACCGACATCAAGGGCCGCAGCGAGGGCGTCGTCACCGCCGTCGACAGCTCGAGCGGCCAGGCCAAGGTCATCATCGACGGCAAGGCCATCCCCATCGACAACGTCATCGGCATCACCGCCGCGGCGACCACCACCACAGCTTAATCAAGCCATCGACCGGGCGTCAGAACGACGCCGACGCGATCCCCGGAAGACGGTCTTCCCCCGGATCCAAACGCAAACCGCGCTGAACCCTCGAAACCCTTCAACGCAGGATTACCGTTATGAGCATCAACAGCGCCATGCTCGCCGGCGTCTCCGGTCTGGTCGCCAACTCGTCCGCCCTGGCGGCGATCTCGGACAACATCGCCAACGTCAACACGGTCGGGTTCAAGCGCTCCAGCTCGAACTTCTCGACCCTGGTCACCTCGGGCAGCAAGAACCAGACCTACAGCGCCGGCGGCGTGAAGGCCCAGACCCACCAGTTCATCAGCCAGCAGGGCCTGACCCAGTCGACGACCTCGAACCTCGATCTGTCGATCTCGGGCGCCGGCTTCTTCGTCACGACGGAAAAGCCGGAAAACATCACGGCCGCCGACACGCGCTCGTTCACGCGCGCCGGCTCGTTCCAGCTGGACAGCCTGGGCTACCTGCGCAACGACGCGGGCCTCTATCTGCAAGGTTGGCTGGCCGATCCGGTCACCGGCGCGATCACGCCCGACCCGTCCGACCTGATGCAGCTGCACTCGATCAATGTCGGCACCGTCGGCGGCACGGCCGAGAAGACCACCCGCGTCGGCATCAACGCCAACCTGCGCTCCGAGCAGCCCGTCTCCTCGTCGCTGAGCGTGACCAAGACCGACGTGGCCGACAACACCGCGCCCACCCCGGCCCTGCACAACTTCACGGTCAACTACACGCCGACCGGCACGAACTATGTGTACGACGCCGAGGTCTATGAGAACGGCGTCCTGGTCGGCAGCGGCACCGTGACCTACGCGTCGACCGCGCCCTACGGCATCACCGCCACCACCCTGCCGGGCACGACCACCGCCATGACGCTGGGCGCGACCTCGGTCGACCTCGCCGATCTGGGCCTGGACACCGCGGCCGGCTTCTACGACCCGGCCACCAACTCGATGGCCGACTACGCGCTGGACCAGTTGAAGACCACGCCGGCCAATGTCGGGGTCAAGCCGGACTTCGAGATCCAGATCCCGCTGTCGGACTCCAAGGGCGGGCAACGCACCGTCACCCTGTCGTTGCTGAAGGCCCCTGGTCCGAACCAATGGTACGCCGAATTGCGCGCCAAGCCCGGCGACCTGCAGTTCCAGGCCAACGGCCTGATCAGCAGCGGCATCATCGAGTTCACCACCGACGGCAAGCTGAAGGACACCGGCAACCTGTTCGGCACGACCAACCCCACGTCGATCTCGATCGGCGCGTCGGGCACCACGCCGACCACCCCGGCCCCGGTTCCCGCGCCGGTCGAATGGGCCGCCAGCCTCGGCATCGACACCCAGGCCGTCCAGATCGACCTGGCCAGCGCCGCCGGCGGCCTGACCCAGTACAACAGCCAGTCGGTCGTCCAGTCGGTGAACACCAACGGCACGGCGTTCGGCAACCTGACCAATATCGAGGTCGACGACGACGGCTATGTCTCGGCCATCTTCGACAACGGCGTCACCCGCCGGATCGCCCAGGTGGCGGTCGCCACCTTCTCGAATCCCAACGGCCTGAAGGGGGTTAACGGTAACGCCTATCGCGTCACCAACGAGAGCGGCACCTATAGCCTGAAGACGCCGGGCCAGGGCGGGGCTGGTTCACTTGCCCCTTCGACGCTGGAAGCTTCGACCGTCGACCTGTCGACCGAGTTTACCGGGCTGATCACCACGCAACGTGCTTATTCCGCCTCGTCGAAGATCATCACGACGGCGGATCAGATGCTTGAGGAGCTGCTGAATATTAAGCGCTGATCATAGGATTTAACTTTCTTTAATACTCGTGTCTCACGTTGAGACACGGCGGAGTGCTAAGAGCCGTCTTGTTTAGGCCTTTCTTTACTATTGGGATTAAGCCGCTGTTATTAGGCGGTCCCTATAGTGGCCTCCAACAGTGATGGTTGTGGGAAAGGCGTAAAGCCATGTTGCAGCAGCAGCGCACGAACAGCCGGGGTGAGAAGTATGTGATCGGGCCCACCGGCGCGCCGCTCACCCTGTCCGATTTGCCGCCGCCGGAGACCCAGCGTTGGGTCATCCGTCGCAAGGCCGAGGTCGTGGCCGCCGTTCGCGGTGGCCTGCTCTCGCTGGACGAGGCTTGTGACCGCTACAAGCTGACCAACGAGGAGTTCCTCGCTTGGCAGCAGTCGATCGATCGCCACGGCATGGCGGGCCTGCGGACCACTCGGATCCAGCAGTACCGTTAACCGGGAGCCGGGGGTGCGTCGCCTTGACCGTCCCGGCCTACATCGAAAGCCCTGAAGGCCTTGCGCTAAAAGGGTTTGACGACGTTCAGCGGCCGCGCCCCCCGGGGCGCGGCCGCGACGTTTTGGCGCCCCAAGGCGTCGCTTCCACCCCCAAATATAAACGCCTCGTTTACCTTATACTGGGTAAATCCTGCCTACCGACGCGCGCTTCGTTCGCGTTCGCCGGGCGTCCCCGTTGGGGTCGTTGATCAGGGGATGGGGCTTCGTGGAAAGCTTTCTGGGTTCGATTCAGAGGTTTGGCGTCGGGCGGTTGGCCGCGATGCTGGGCGTTGGCGCGGGCGTGGTGGCCGTGCTGGTGGCCCTGATCATGTTCATGGGGCGGGAGCCCAATGAGCTGCTCTATTCGAACCTGGACCTTAAAGAGGCCTCTGACGTCACCCAGGCCCTCAGCCAGGCTGGCATCAAGTACGAGACCAAGGGTGACGGCTCCACGATCATGGTGCCGCGCGACAAGGTCGGCAGCGCCCGCCTGATGATCGCCGGCAAGGGCCTCGTGAGCTCCGGCTCCATCGGCTACGAGATTTTCGACGGCGGCAACGCCCTCGGCCAGACCGACTTCGTCCAGCAATTGAACCGTCAGCGCGCCTTGCAGGGCGAGCTGGAGCGGACGATCAAGGCGATGCAGGGCGTCAACAGCGTCCGCGTCCACCTGGTTCTGCCCAAGCGTCAGCTGTTCGAGGAAGACTCCGAGCAGCCCTCGGCGGCCGTCACCATCGCGGTGGGCTCGCGCGAGCCGTCGACCGACATGGTCCACGCCATCCAGAACCTGGTCTCGTCGGCGGTGCCGAACATGAAGGCCGAGAAGGTCGCGGTCATCGACCAGCACGGCAAGACCCTGTCGGCGCCCAGCGACGAGAGCCTGGCCGGCAAGGAAGCCCAGGACCGCAAGATCGAGGCCGAGGCCCGCATCGCCAAGACCGTCAAGGACATGATCGAAGGCGTGCTCGGCCCGGGCAAGGCCCGCGTCAACGTCACCGCCGAGCTCGACCTGAACCGCGTCACGACCCAGGAAGAGCGCTTCGACCCGGATGGTCAGGTGGTCCGTTCGGAAAGCACCAACGAGTCCAACAGCCAGGAAAACAAGAACGAGGACAACTCGGGCGCCACGGCGGCCGCCAACGTCCCGGGGCAAGGCAATAACGGCTTCCAGCAACTGGGCTCGCGGGCCGGCGCCAACGAGAGCGTCACCAACTACGAGATCTCCAAGTCGGTGAAGACCACCATCCAGGAGCCGGGAACGATCAAGAAGGTCGCCGTCGCGGTCGCCATCGACGGCGTCACCGCCCCTCCCGGCAAGGACGGCAAGCCCGGCGCCTACACGCCGCGCTCGGCCCAGGAGATCCAGCAGATCGAAGAGCTGGTGAAGACCGCCGTCGGCTTCGACGCCGCCCGGGGCGACCAGGTCAAGGTCACCAACATCAAGTTCCCGCAGCCCGAGGATCAGGGGCTGGAAAAGCAGGGCCTGCTGTCGGGCTTCGACAAGAACGACATCATGCGCGCCGGCGAGCTGGGCGTGCTGGGGATCGTGGCCATCCTGATCCTGCTGTTCGCGGTCCGCCCGTTCATCAAGAACCTGTCCGAACCGAACGTCGTGGCCGCCCTGCCGAGCTCCGGAGCGCCGGTGACCCGCATGATCACCCTGTCGGATGGCACCCAGCAGCAGGTCGTGGTCGACGAGGACGGCGAGCCCCTGGCCATCGCTGGTCCCGTCAGCGACATCGACTCGCGGATCGACATCGCCAAGATCGAAGGCCAGGTGAAGGCCTCGTCGATCAAGCGGGTGTCGGAGTTCGTCGAAAAGCACCCCGAAGAGTCGGTCGCGATTCTGCGCAACTGGCTGCATGAGTCGAGCTGACGGCCATGAAAGTCGCGGTCAACGACGTCAAGAAGCTTTCGGGGCCTGAAAAGGCGGCCATCGTGCTGCTGGCCCTGGGCGAAGAGCACACCCGCATCTGGGAAGCGCTCGACGACGAGGAAATCAAGGAAGTCTCGCAGGCCATGGCGGGCCTGGGCACGGTCTCGGCCTCGGTGGTCGAGGACCTGCTGGTCGAGTTCGTGTCGGGCATGAGCTCGACCGGCGCGATCATGGGCTCGTACGAACAGACCCAGCGCCTGCTGGCCTCGTTCATGCCGGCCGACAAGGTCGATCAGCTGATGGAAGAGATCCGCGGTCCGGCGGGTCGAACCATGTGGGACAAGCTCGGCAACGTGAACGAGGCCGTGCTCGCCAACTATCTGAAGAACGAATACCCGCAGACCGTCGCGGTCGTGCTCTCGAAAGTGAAGAGCGACCACGCCGCGCGCGTGCTGGCCTGCCTGCCGGAAGACTTCGCCCTGGAATGCGTGACGCGGATGCTGCGCATGGAGCCGGTGCAGCGTGAAATCCTCGACAAGATCGAGATGACGCTGCGCACCGAGTTCATGTCGAACCTGGCCCGCACCTCCAAGCGCGACAGCCACGAGATGATGGCCGAGATCTTCAACAACTTCGACCGTCAGACCGAGGCGCGCTTCATCGCCGCCCTGGAAGAGCGCAACCGCGAGGCGGCCGAGCGCATCCGGGCCCTGATGTTCGTGTTCGAGGACCTGTCGAAGCTGGACCCCGGCGGCATCCAGACCCTGCTGCGCGGCACGCCGAAGGAGCAGCTGGCCCTGGCGCTGAAGGGCGCCTCGGACAAGCTGCGCGACATGTTCTTCTCGAACATGTCCGAGCGCGCGGCCAAGATCATGCGCGAGGACATGGACAGCATGGGCCCCGTGCGCCTGAAGGACGTCGACGCCGCCCAGGTGGGCATGGTCCAGGTCGCCAAGGACCTGGCCGCCAAGGGCGAGATCATGCTGGCCGGCTCGGGCAGCGAAGACGAGCTGATCTACTGAGGCGGATGGCATGATCGACACCCCCCCTCGCAAATTCGCCTTCGACACGGTCTTCGACGACCGCGGCGGCGTGGCCTACGAGCCGCCCAAGGTGAAGAAGAACTTCACCCTCGAAGAGGTCGAGGCCGCCAAGGCCCAGGCCTATGCCGAGGGCGAGCGCTCGGCCGTGGCGCGCGCCGAGCAGGACGCCGCCCACGCCCTGGCCGATGTCGCTGGCGCGGTGCGCGAGGCGTTCGGCGCCCTGACCCACGTCGCCCACGAACACCGCGAAGGCGCGGCCATGCTGGCCCTGGCCTGCGCGCGCAAGATCGCCGACGCGGCCCTGGCCCACTTCCCGGAAGCGCCCGTCACCGCCGCCCTCGAGGCCCTCGCGCGCGAGGTCGAGGCCCAGCCGCGCATCTTCGTGCGCGTCTCGCCCGAGATGGAAGAGCGCACTCAACAGGCGCTCGAGACCGTCGCGTCGCGGATCGGCTACGAGGGCCAGATCGTGGCCCGCGCCGACGGCGCCATCGCGCCGGCCGCTTTCACTTTCGACTGGGGCGAGGGCCGCGCGGCCTTTGATCCAGACGGCGCCGCCCAGCGCGTCGCCGAAGCGCTGGAAGCGGCCATCGCCGCCGAAGGCCTCCACGCCGAACCCATGTTCTCATAAGCAAGGCTGACCCCGATGGCCGAAGACAACCTCACACTCGACGAATTCGGCGGCCAGATGCTGGCCTCCGAAATGCCGGTCGAGATCGCCGACAAGACCGCGTCGGACCTGGCGCCGGTCTTCGACGTGCCGGTGAACATCTCCGCCGTGCTGGGCCGCGCCCACATGTCGGTGGCGCAGCTGCTGCAGCTGGGCCAGGGCTCGATCCTGGAGCTGGACCGCAAGGTCGGCGAGGCGATCGACATCTACGTCAACAACCGCCTGGTCGCCCGGGGCGAGGTCGTCGTCGTCGACGAACGCCTGGGCGTGACCATGACGGAAATCATCAAGGACGGCGACCAGAACTAAGGTTCCGGAACGCCAAGGACTTCAAGGATTTGGGTTCTTCCCTCGGAAGGGCTTCGGGAGAGTAAGAGATGCGGCTTCTGGTCGTCGGAAAACTGAACGGGCAGCTCTCGGTCGCCGTGAAGATGGCGATGAACGCGGGGGCCAAGGTCTCGCACGTCGAAACGACGGAGCAGGCGACCAACGCGCTGCGCGCGGGGCAGGGCGCCGACCTCCTGATGGTCGACTACGCGCTCGACATCGCGGCCCTGATCGCGGCCAACGAGGCCGAGCGGATCCGAGTGCCGGTGGTGGCTTGCGGGGTCGACGCCGATCCGATGCGCGCCGCCGCTGCCATCAAGGCCGGCGCCAAGGAGTTCATCCCGCTGCCGCCGGACGCCGAGCTGATCGCCGCGGTCCTGGCCGCCGTCACCGACGACGAGCGCCCGATGATCGTCCGCGATCCGGCGATGGAGCAGGTCCTCAAGCTGGCCAACCAGGTCGCCCCGTCCGACGCCTCGATCCTGATCACCGGGGAGAGCGGCTCGGGTAAGGAGGTCATGGCGCGCTATGTCCACGGCAAGTCCCGCCGGGCCAAGGCGCCGTTCATCTCGGTCAACTGCGCGGCCATCCCCGAGAACCTGCTGGAAAGCGAGCTGTTCGGCCACGAGAAGGGCGCCTTCACCGGCGCCATGGCCCGCCGCATCGGCAAGTTCGAGGAAGCCAACGGCGGCACCCTGCTGCTCGACGAAATCAGCGAGATGGACGCTCGCCTGCAGGCCAAGCTGCTGCGCGCCATCCAGGAGCGCGTGATCGACCGCGTCGGCGGCGCCAAGCCGGTCAAGGTCGACATCCGCATCCTCGCCACCTCCAACCGCGATCTGGCCCAGGCCGTGAAGGACGGCGCGTTCCGCGAGGACCTGCTCTACCGCCTGAACGTCGTGAACCTGCGCCTGCCGCCGCTGCGCGAGCGTCCGGCCGACGTGCTGAGCCTTTGCGAGTTCTTCGTGAAGAAGTACTCGGCCGCCAACGGCATCCAGGAAAAGCCGATCTCGGCCGAGGCCAAGCGCCGCCTGATCGCCCACCGCTGGCCGGGCAACGTCCGCGAGCTGGAAAACGCCATGCACCGCGCGGTGCTGCTGTCGACCGGTCCGGAGATCGAGGAGTTCGCCATCCGCCTGCCCGACGGCCAGCCGATGGCCCCGGCGCCGGACGCCGCGGTGGCTCGCGGCGCCCAGATGGCCGCCGACGCGGTCTCGCGCGCCTTCGTCGGCTCGACGGTCGCCGAGGTCGAGCAGAAGCTGATCATCGACACCCTGGAGCACTGCCTGGGCAACCGCACCCACGCGGCCAACATCCTGGGCATCTCGATCCGCACCCTGCGCAACAAGCTGAAGGAATATTCCGACGCCGGCGTGTCGGTGCCGCCGCCCCAGGGCGGGGTCGGCGCCGCCGCTTAGGGCAGAGGCGATACGCCGCGGCGCCGCGACCATCGGTCCGGCGCCGAACATGGCTAATTTTCATTAAGGATGTGGCGGCGAACCGCAAATCGCTTCAATCGCTGGTTCGCTAGACCTTCACCGTTCCAAGGTTCCGAATGGCCGACGCCGCCGCCCCGACCGCGACCTCGATGCCTAGCGCCAAGTCGCTGGTCGACGGGTTCCTGCGCGGCGAGATGGGCCTGGCGCTAGGCGTCGTCGGCATCATCGTCCTGCTGATCCTGCCGGTCCCGTCGTTCCTGCTGGACCTGCTGCTCGCCATTTCGCTGACGGGATCGGTTCTGATCCTGATGACGGCGATCCTGATCAAGAAGCCGCTGGAATTCACCTCGTTCCCGACCGTCCTGCTGGTCGCGACGCTTTACCGGCTTGGCCTGAATATCGCCTCGACCCGCCTGATCCTGGGCCACGGCCAGGAAGGCACCGGCGGCGCCGGCGCGGTGATCGAGGCCTTCGGTCACCTGATGATGCAGGGCAATTTCGTCATCGGGGTGATCGTCTTCATCATCCTGATCGTCGTGAACTTCATGGTCGTGACCAAGGGTTCGGGCCGGATCGCCGAAGTGGCGGCCCGCTTCACCCTGGACTCCATGCCCGGCAAGCAGATGGCGATCGACGCCGACCTCTCCACCGGTCTGATCGACCAGGAAGGGGCCAAGCTGCGCCGCAAGGAGCTGGAGCAGGAAAGCACGTTCTTCGGGGCCATGGACGGCGCCAGCAAGTTCGTGAAGGGCGACGCGATCGCCGGCCTGATCATCACGGCGATCAACATCGTCGGCGGCATCATCATCGGGGTCGTCCAGCACAAGATCCCGATCGGCGAGGCCGCCTCGTCCTACACCATCATGACCATCGGCGACGGCCTGGTCAGCCAGATCCCGGCTCTGATCATCTCGATCGCCGCCGGCATGGTCGTCTCCAAGGCCGGCGTCGAAGGCTCGGCCGACAAGGCCCTGACAACCCAGCTGGCCATGAACCCGGCCGCGCTCGGCATGGTCTCGGCCTCGGCCGGCGTCATGGCCCTGATCCCCGGCATGCCGATCATCCCGTTCGCGGCCGTGGCGGTCGGCTCGGGAATGCTGGCCTACAAGCGCATCCAGGACGCCAAGGCGCCCGCCGTCATCGATCCCGACCTCGAGGCCGCCGCGCCAGCGGAAGCCGAGGAGGAGCCGATCAGCGCCTCCCTGGCCATCGACGACGTCAAGATCGAGCTGGGCTATGGCCTGCTGACCCTGATCAACGACCTGGACGGCCGCAAGCTGACCGACCAGATCCGCGCCCTGCGCAAGACCCTGGCCAGCGAGTACGGCTTCGTCATGCCGCCGGTCCGCATCCTCGACAACATGCGCCTGGCCAACCAGGGCTACGCCATCCGCATCAAGGAGATGGAGGCCGGCGCCGGCGAGGTGCGGCTGGGCATGCTGATGTGCATGGACCCGCGCGGCGGCCAGGTCGAGCTGCCTGGCGAGCACGTGCGCGAGCCGGCCTTCGGCCTGCCGGCCACCTGGATCGCCGACGACCTGCGCGAGGAGGCCACCTTCCGCGGCTACACGGTCGTCGATCCGGCCACGGTGCTGACCACGCACCTGACCGAGATCCTCAAGGAGAACATGGCCGACCTGCTCTCCTACGCCGAGGTCCAGAAGCTCCTGAAGGAGCTGCCCGAGTCTCAGAAGAAGCTGGTCGACGACCTGATCCCGGGCACGGCCACCGCCGCCACCGTCCAGCGCGTGCTGCAGTCGCTGCTGCGCGAGCGGGTCTCGATCCGCGACCTGCCGCAGATCCTCGAAGGCGTTGGCGAGGCCGCGCCGCACACCGCCTCGGTCACCCTGCTGGTCGAGCAGGTCCGCGCGCGCCTGTCGCGGCAGCTGTGCTGGGCCAATCGCGGCGACGATGGGGCCTTGCCGATCATCACCCTGTCGGCCGACTGGGAGCAGGCCTTCGCCGAAAGCCTGATCGGCCCCGGCGACGACAAGCAACTGGCCTTGCCGCCCTCGCGCCTGCAGGACTTCATCCGCGGCGTCCGCGACGCCTTCGAGCGCGCGGCCCTGGCCGGCGAGGCTCCGGTGCTGCTGACCAGCCCGGGCGTTCGACCCTACGTCCGCTCCATCATCGAGCGCTTCCGCGGCCAGACCGTGGTGATGAGCCAGAACGAGATCCACCCCCGCGCGCGCCTGCGCACGGTGGGGATGGTCTAGGCGTTAGACGCCCCGCGATCTGGAGGATCGTGCAATCGGGCCGGCGGACTGGTCTACCGCCGCGGCGGCCCCTTATGGCAAGCATGCCGCGCGCGGTCCTCCCCGATCGCGGTCTCCAAATCCAAGGAATATCCAATGGCCACCGCTAAAGGCTACGCGGCGCCCGCCGCCGGCGCGCCCCTGGCGCCGTTCACCTTCGAACGCCGCGATCCCAATCCCGACGACGTCGTCATCTCCATCAAGTACTGCGGCGTCTGCCACTCCGACATCCACATGGTCGACAACGGCTGGGGCCAGAGCGTCTATCCGATCGTGCCGGGCCATGAGATCGCGGGCGTGGTCACCGCCGTCGGCGCGAACGTCACCAAGTTCAAGGAGGGCGACCCCGTCGGCGTCGGCTGCTTCGTCGACAGCTGCGTGACCTGCAAGGCCGCCCGCGACCTGGACCGCGAGCAGTACCAGCCGGGCCTGGTGCTGACCTACAGCGCGTTCGAGCCCGGCTCGGACACCCCGACCTACGGCGGCTATTCCGACCACATCGTGGTCAAGGAAGACTACGTCCTGTCGATCCCCGAGAACCTGCCGCTGGACGCCGCCGCGCCGCTGCTGTGCGCCGGGATCACGCTCTATTCGCCGCTGCGCCACTGGAACGCCGGTCCCGGCAAGAAGGTCGCGATCCTGGGCATGGGCGGCCTTGGCCACATGGGCGTCAAGCTGGCCCACGCCATGGGCGCCGAGGTCACGGTGCTGAGCCAGACCCTGTCCAAGCAGGCCGACGGCCTGCGCCTGGGCGCGGACCACTACCACGCCACCAATGATCCCAAGACCTTCGAGACCCTGGCCGACACGTTCGACCTGATCATCTGTACGGTCTCGTCGCCGCTGGACTGGGGCGCGTACCTGGCCCTCTTGAAGGTCGACGGGACCATGGTGATCGTCGGCGCGCCGGAAGAGCCGGTGCCGCTGAACGCCTTCGCCCTGATCCCAGGCCGCCGCACCCTGGCCGGCTCGATGATCGGCTCGATCAAGGAAACCCAGGAGATGCTCGACTTCTGCGGCGAGCACGACATTGTCGCCGAAATCGAGACCATCTCGATCGACCAGATCAATGAGGCCTACAAGCGCATGCACAAGAGCGACGTGCGCTACCGCTTCGTGATCGACATGGCGACGCTGTAGGACAGACCGAGGCGCGATGGGTGACCGTCGCGCCTCTCCCTCCATCCGATTTCCCCGGCGAATGCCGGGGCCCAGATTCAGCCTGAGCGGTTTCGG
>CAKZJK010000160.1 GCA_936942565.1 uncultured Caulobacter sp.
CCCGCCATCTCGTGTCCGGCGTCGTCGCCGGCGTCGGCGGCTATGGCAATTCGTTCGGCGTGCCCACGGTCGGCGGCCAGACCCGCTTCCACACCCGCTATGACGGCAACATCCTGGTCAACGCCATGGCGGTCGGCCTCGCCGACGCCGACAAGATCTTCTATGCGGCGGCCTCCGGCGTGAACATGCCGATCGTCTATCTCGGCTCCAAGACCGGCCGGGACGGCATCCATGGCGCCTCGATGGCCTCCGCCGAGTTCGACGACTCCTCGGAGGAGAAGCGCCCGACGGTGCAGGTCGGCGATCCCTTCGCCGAGAAGCTGCTGCTCGAGGCGTGCCTGGAAATCATGGCTGCCGACTGCGTGATCGCGATCCAGGACATGGGCGCGGCGGGCCTGACCTGCTCGGCGGTCGAGATGGGCGCCAAGGGCGATCTCGGCGTCGACCTCGATCTCGACGCGGTGCCGACCCGCGAGACCGGCATGAGCGCCTACGAGATGATGCTGTCGGAAAGCCAGGAGCGCATGCTGGCGGTCCTGAAGCCCGGCCGCGAACAGGACGGCCACGCCATCTTCGAGAAGTGGGGCCTGGACGCCGCCGTCATCGGCTACACCACCGACACCGGCCGCCTGGTGCTGAAGCATCACGGCGAGACCGTCTGCGACGTGCCGCTGGCCCCGCTGTTCGACGACGCGCCGCTGTACGACCGCCCTTGGGTCCAGCCCAAGCTCGATGCTCGCCTGGACCCGGGCAAGATCCCCGGCCCCACCGACTGGACCCAGGCGGTCCTGAAGGTGATGGGCTGCCCCGACATCGCCTCCAAGCGCTGGCTGTGGGAGCAATACGACCGCCACGTCATGGCCGACACGCTGGAAGACAGCGCCACCGGCTGCGACGCGGGCATCGTCCGTATCCACGACACCGGCAAGGCCATCGCGGTCACCAGCGACTGCACCCCGCGCTACGTGCAGGCCGACCCGTACGAGGGCGGCAAGCAGGCCGTCGCCGAGGCCTGGCGCAACCTGACGGCCGCCGGCGCCCTGCCGATCGCCATCACCGACAACCTGAACTTCGGCAGCCCCGAAAAGCCCGAGACCATGGGGCAGATCGTCCGCGCCACCGACGGCATGGCCGAGGCCTGCCGCGCGCTGGACTTCCCGGTCGTGAGCGGCAACGTCTCGCTCTACAACGAGACCGAGGGCCGGCCGATCCTGCCGACGCCGACGATCGGCGCGGTGGGCGTGATCGACGACATCGCCCGCGCCGTCGGCTC
>CAKZJK010000161.1 GCA_936942565.1 uncultured Caulobacter sp.
GCACCGCCTTGGCGGGCGGCTGGGGCGTGGGCGGGTGATCGAGCACCTGATGGGCAAGACCAAGGACGTCACGCCAAGCGAGGCCCAGCTGCCCACCTTCGGCATCGGCCGCGAGCTGAGTCAGCCGACCTGGCGCGACCTGTTCGACACCCTGATCTTCGAGGGCCTGTTGCGCGAGGATCCCAACGACGGCCGGCCGCTGGTCGGCCTGGGCGACGTCGAGGGCGTGCGACAGGTCTACCGCGGCGAGCGACGGGTGGCCCTGCGCCAGATGGTCGACGCGCCCGAGAGCGGCCGTCGGACCGGAGGGGCGCGCAAGCGCCGCGAGGGCAAGGCCCTGGCGATCCCAGCCGAGAACCAGGTGCTGTTCGAGGCCCTGCGCGCCTGGCGCAAGGAGGCGGCGCAGCTGCAGCACGTGCCGCCCTACGTCATCTTCCATGACGCCACCCTGGCCGAGATCGCCGCCGCCAGGCCCGCGACCTTGGCCGCGCTGGGCAAGGCCGGCGGCGTGGGCCAGGGCAAGCTGGATCGCTACGGCGAAGCGGTTTTGAAGGTCGTGCGAGAGAACTAAACCGGCCGGCGGGTGTTAGTGTGGCTTAAGCCGAGGAGCCTCAACCATGACCGACGTCACCAGCTTCACTCCCGACATGTCGTCCGCCCTGGACAACGCCGAGAAGACCGCCGCCGACAAGACCAAGCGCGCCAAGGAAGCGGTCAGCAAGGCCGTGAAGTCCGCGCGCGAGACCGCCAGCGAGGTCGCCCAGCAGACCCGCACCTTCGCGACCGAGAAGGCCAAGGTTGGCGCGGCCTGGACGCGAGACAAGGCCGGCGTGGCCCATCACGTCGCCGAGGAGCACCCGATCGGCGTCGCCCTGGGCGCGTTCGCCATCGGTCTCGGCGTCGGCTTTCTGATCGCCCGCAACCTCGACTAGCTCAAAGGCTGAGACGCTCGGCGTTCACGCCCGCCGCCCGCAAGGCGGCGAGGCGGGCGAACGCCAGCGTCAGGGCCTTGCGACGCGCCGGCGCCAGCGGGGCGAGCGGCGCCTCGCGCACGACCGCGCCGCCAAAGCCGTCGGCGACCAGCAGGCCCGGCTCGTCCGGCAGCACGCCATCTGGAAAATTCGGAGCGACGGCGAAGTAGAAGGCGTCGCAGAACGGCGCGTACTCGCCCCACTTCCGATCGACGCGGAAGTCCTCCAGGCTCGACTTCACCTCGACGATCAGCAGGTCGCCCTTGGGGCCGATCGCCATCAGATCGGCGCGGCGACCGTTGGGCAGGGTCACCTCGGCCAGCGGCGCGTAGCCCAGGTCGACGAGGAGCCGCGCCGCGCCGCGCGTGACGGTGAGGGTGGTTTCGGGGCGGCTCTGTAGCTGGATGATCACGTCCATCGAGGCGCGATCATGTTCCAGCTTTGTTCGCGGATCAAGAGTGGGGCAGCCTTACTAGCCGCGCGGCTCGTAGACCACGCGGCACTCGCCATCGATCGTCGTGTAGCGGTGGCTGGCGGCGTCCACGAACGAGATCCGCCCCTCGTCATATTCGACCTTGCCGGTCGACCGGCCCCTGAAGGTCTCGGTCCCGTAGCTCCAGCAGGTGATCTCCGCCGGACGATCGGTCCAGGTCGCGTCGTTGCGGGCGCGCTTGCTGTCCGTGCAGGCGGTCGTGGCCAGAAGGCCGGCGAGGGCGAGGAGGGGCAGCGCGGTTTTCATGACGCCACTCTTCCACGACGGTCGCTCGACGGGAAGTCCGGCTGGGCTCAGCCCCAGGGGCCCGGCTGCTTGGTCTGGCGCAGCATGCCGACATCGTAGCCCAGCGCCTTGGCCCGCGCGGTCAGGGCCTCGCGGTCGGCGGGGGAAGGAACGCGGCGCGACAGCAGCCAAAGGTACTTGCCCGAGCCTTCGCCGACGATCGCCCAGCTGTAGTCGTCCGCGCGATCCAGCACCCAGTAGTCGCCGAAGAACGGGCCGAAGAAGCTGACCTTCAGCTTGGCGTTGGTCGTGGTGTCGACGATCTTGGCCTTGCCTTCCGCGGTCTTGATCGGGCCGTCCAGCGTGCCCTTGCGGCAGGTGTTGAGCACGCGGATCAGGCCGTCCGTGCGCTTGGAATATTCAGCCGTGACGCCCTCGCAGCCCTTCTCGAAGCGCATGTCGTAGCGCGCGACCTCGTACCATTTGCCCAGATAGCGATCGAGCTCGACGGTCTTGGCCGGCTGGGGCGGGTTCGGATTGCCGCTGGGGCCGGAGACGCAGGCGCTTAGCGACAGGACGAGCGGTAGGGCGAGCAAGGCGGCGCGCATGAAAACTCCAGGGTGGGGCGGCTCCGTTCCAGGCCGCCACCGTCAATACGGTCGGGCGCGCCTGGCGGATGAAGCGGGACCATGAAACGACGACCGCCCCGCCGGGGTTCCGGCGGGGCGGCGCTGCGCCGACAGGGTGGTGGGAAGCCCTAGTCGGCGGCGAGGCTGACCGTCGACGAACGCTCGTCTACTCGGCCGCGATGCTGATCGCGGCCGTTGGCCGGTCCTTGAAGTTGATCGCCTGCAGGTGGCGGATGCCTTCCTCGGCGATGTCGTCGCCGACCATCCGCTCGCCCTCGCCCTTCAGTTCGTCGAGATCGACGTACATGGCGTAGAAGGCCTTGGTGCGGTCGGTGATGATGCCGGCGTTGAGCAGCGTCTTGACCAGCACCCGGAAGATATTGGTCTGCTCCTTCATGTTCTCCCGACGGACGTCGTCGGTCATGATCTTCCCGTACTCCTCGACCACCTTGTCCGGGTCCAGGCCGAACTCGGCGTAGAGGTCCAGCTGCTGGTGGGGCGAGACGAGGTTGAACAGCAGGGTCTGGAAGCAGTGCGCCGCCCAGTCCTCGATGATCGCGTGCTCCTCGGGGCTCAGCTTGGGCACCGTGCGGTCGGCCCAGATCTTCCCGAACTTGTGGTGGAAGGCCTCGTCGGTCATCACCAGCTGGAGCAGGCGCTTGCCGACCGGGTCATGGATGTTGTTGTAGAAGGTGGCGAAGGCGCCCATGGCCAGGCCCTCGACCAGCATCTGCATGCCGATGATCTTCTTGTAGACCTCGGGCGCGCCGATGATCTCGACCAGCAGGCTCTTCAGGGCCGGGCCGCACTCGACCGGCCTGCCCCAGCGGGCCTTGATGTACTTGGCGAAGGCCGTGACGTGGCGGGCTTCCTCGCGCGTCTGGTTGGCGGCGTATTCCTGGGCGCCCTGGTCCTTGAGCACGTGGCACAGGCTGGCCGACAGGTTCAGCGCGCCTTGCTCGCCATGCAGGATCGACGAGAAGCTGCGCAGCACCGACTGGTTGATGAAGCGGATGCGCTGCTTGGGATCGCTGAGGTGATTGGAGACGTAATCCGTCGACAGGGCGATCACGAGGTCCTCGGGAACCAGGGCCTGGTTCTCCATGTCGAAGGGCTCGTCGAAGTCGATGTAGGCCTTGTCCAGCGGATCCCAGAAGTGGTCGTGGGTCGCGGAGATGATCTTGTCGAACGCGGTCGAACGGTTGTTGTACCGGTCGAGCTCGAGCATCGACTCGAAGTCGTCCGGCGCCACCGCGTCGTACATGGCGTCCTTGGTGATGTTCTTGTCCGTCATGGCGGCTCTCCCTAATCGGCCGTGGGCGAGCCCGTCTTGCGCGGGCCTTCGTCTATCTAAACAGTGTCAACTCAACGGTTGACGCGGGTCAAATGAAAAATGACGGCAGCGTCAGGTTTGTTGACCAAGCCAGCCAGGAGGTGGAATGCGGATCTTCGTGCTGACGGGAGCGGGCGTCTCCGCCGAGAGCGGCCTGGGCACCTTCCGCGACAAGGATGGGGTCTGGACGAAGTACGACCTTCGGGACGTCGCCACGCCCGAGGGCTTCGCGCGCGATCCGGCCTTGGTGCGCGCCTTCTACAACGCCCGCCGCGCCAATCTGGCGGAGGCTTCGCCCAACGCCGCCCACCACGCCCTGGTCCGGCTGGAGACCGCGCTGGAGGCGCGGGGCGGCGAGCTCTTCCTTTGCACCCAGAACGTCGATGACCTGCACGAGAAGGCCGGGGCTCGGCGCGTGGTCCACATGCATGGCGAGCTGGCGGTCACGCGCTGCGACCACTGCCAGGCGCTGAAGCCCGACATGACGCCCCTGACCGCCGAGGCGATCTGCGAGGGCTGCGGCCGCGCCGACGGCGCGCGTCCGCATGTCGTGTGGTTCGGGGAAATGCCCCTGTTCCTGGAGATGATCGACGAGGCCCTGTCGCGCGCCGACCTCTTCGTCTCGATCGGCACCTCGGGGTCGGTCTATCCCGCCGCCGGCTTCGTGGCCGAGGCGCGGGCGATGGGCGTGGCGACCTGCGAGATCAATCTGGAGCCCTCCGCCAACGCCTACATGTTCGACGAGAAGCTCTACGGCCCGGCCAGCGAGGTCGTGCCGGCCTGGGCGGAGCGGGTGCTGGCCACGCTTTAAGCGACCCGCGCCACGCCCTGTTCGCACCAGCCCATGGGGCGCGGGGCCTTGTCGAAATAGAACCGCCGGCCCTCGTCGACCCGGAAGCCCGCCGCCTCGACCGCCGCCGTCACCGGGCGGGTCAGGTGGCAGCCGCCCGCCAGGCGTTTCCACAGCGGTTCGATGCGCCTTTGCCAACGGGACACGCCGGCGTCGGGCGACAGACCGTGCTCGCAGAAGAGGAACGTCCCGCCGGGCTTCAGCACCCGCCGCGTCTCGGCCAGCACGGCGGCGGGCGAGCGCACCGAGCAGAGGGTGAAGGTGCAGAGCACGGTGTCGAAGCGCGCGTCGGCGAAGGGCAGGGCCTCGGCTTCGCCCGCCAGGATCTCGACCTTCAGGCCGTCCGCGCGGGGGGCGTTCTCCGCGATGGTCCGCAACTCGGGCGAAGGATCGACGCCGGTGACGCGGGTGGCGCGCGCGGGATCATAGAAGGCGAGATTCAGCCCGCCGCCGATCCCCAGCTCCAGCACCTCGCCGCTCGCGCGGGGCGCCAGCTCGGCCCGCCGCTCGCGAAAGGCCGGCGCGCCGCAGGCGCAGCACAGCAGCTTCGGCAGAATGTGACGGTCGTACCAGGACGCCATGCGGTGTTCCTCCCCGTCGTCAGCAGAGGGTCGGAGCGGTGACGGGGTCAAGCCGCGCTCCTGACAGATCTGGCAGCAATGAGGTTTATTCGGAA
>CAKZJK010000162.1 GCA_936942565.1 uncultured Caulobacter sp.
CGAGGTGGCCGGAACCAGGATCGCGTCGTAATTGCCGGCCAGCGCCAGGACGGCGGCGGACGCCATCAGGAAGCCGCGAACCGTGCGGCGACGCGTGTCGTTAGACATTGTTCTTGTAACCCCTCTCGACGCCTCCAGCCCCGACGGGAGAGCGTCCTCCCAGGACAGACGCTATAGGCGCGAGTTTCCGCCACTGGCGAATGGAACTTTTTTCGGAGGGCCCTTTAGCCCTAGCCGCGCCGCGACAGACGGATCGCGCCGTCCGTCCCTTGCGAGGCGCGCACCGGGAAGGCGCTGGTCACCGCCGAGACGAAGCTGTTCGGCTCGGTCGTCTGGAAGTAGCCGGCCAGGCGCAGGTCGGCGATCGACGGATCGGCGATGCGGATCTGGCGATGGTTGTAGCGGTTGAACTCGGCCACCGCCTGGGCCAGCGACTGGCCGTTCAGGGCGATCGCGCCCTGACGCCACGCCAGGCTTCGGTCGATCTCGGCATCGGACACCGCCCGCGACCGGGCGCCGCGCGAGTCGTAGATCGCCGCCACGCCGGCGTTCAGGCGCATGTCGTCCTTGGATTCGGCGCGAGCGGGATCGACGTCGACCGCGCCCCTCCTGACCGTCACCGCCGCGCCATCCGAGCCCAGGCGCACGGCCACCTCGGTCGCGCCGTCGGCGGCGATCACCGCGTCGGCGGCCTTCACCACGAAGGGCCGGGCGTCGGGCGCGGCGTCGAACAGGGCCTCGCCCTTGATCAGCTTGACCTCGCGCACGCCACGCTTGAAGCGGACCAGAACCTTGCTGTTGGTGTTCAGCTCGATGCGGCTGTTGTCGCCCAGCACCACGACCCGGCGCTCACCGATCGCGGTGGCGTAGGCGGTGGAGGTTCCGAACGACAGGGCCCCGGCCACGATCAGGGCCATCGCCGCCGAAGCGGCCAGACCCCGCGCCCAAGGCGAGCGCGCCAGCGCCGGCAGGCGCGGCCTGCCCGCCGGGGCCAGCAAATCGGCGTCTGGGCGTTGCAGCCCGGGCCTCAGAGCGCGCGCGCGGTCGAGCCGCGCCCAGGCGACGGCTTCTCGCTCGTAGGCGGCCTCGTGCTCGAAGCTCTCGCCGCGCCAGGCCTCGAAGGCGGCGCGGTCGGCGTCCGAACACGAAGGATCGTCAAGCTGAACCACCCAGAGGGCGGCGGCCTGCCTCACCGCTTCGCGTCGTGATCCCGTCTCCCGCTCCATGAGCGCCTTTCGTCGACCTTGCTCTTGCGTTCGCTACGCCGTCCCAGCTTCTCGGAACAGTAGCGCAGCCCCTTCACCAGGTGTTTCTCCACAGTAGAGACGGACAGACCCAGCCGACCCGCTATCTCGTCTGGTGAGAGATTGTAAACTTTTCTCAACGTGAAGACGCGGCGGCATTGCGTCGGAAGTTCGGCGATCGCGTCGGCCAGGGCGCGGAGCTCCTCGCGCGATTCAACGATCGACTGCGCGCCCGGCGCCTCGTCGATCGGATCGATCCGATCGAAATCGGCGACGGCGGTGATGGTCAGCACCTTGCGGCGGCGTAGCGCGTCCAGGGCGCAGTTGCGCAGGACCCGCGTGGCGAAGGCCGCGGGATTGCCGATCTCGCTCCACGTCTTGCAAGCGATCGCCCGCGCGAAGGTTTCGTGGACCAGGTCTTCCGGATCGGTCTGCCCGTCGCGACAGAACCGCCGCGCATAGGCCAGCAGGTCCGGCTCCAGCGGCAGAATCTCCCGCCGAAACCAGGCGCGCCTGTCTTCGTCGTCTTGCGCCATCAACGCCCCTCTCGGCGCGCAACCAATCGGATTAGCGCCGGGAAGGCAACCCGGCTGAACGTGCGTTTGGTCTGAAGTCGCGAGGGTGCCTGCATCCAGATCACTTTTCGCTGTCATCCCGGCCGAAGCGCGGCGGAGAGCCGGGACCGCCACGAACGCGGCGCTTCCGGCGGTCCCGGCTCGGCGCGCTGCGCGCTTGGCCGGGATGACAGTTTCCAAAGCCTAGTCTTCGATCGGATTGTGACGCGTATCCTTCAGGAACAGACCACCGATAACGGCGGTCACCGAGGCGATGATCACCGGGTACCAGAGACCCGAATAGATATCCCCCGTCGCCGCCACGATCGCGAAGGCCGTGGTCGGCAGGAAGCCGCCGAACCAGCCGTTGCCCAGGTGGTAGGGCAGCGACATCGCCGTGTAGCGGATCCGCGTCGGGAACAGCTCGACCAGCATGGCCGCGATCGGGCCGTAGACCATGGTCACGTAGATCACCAGGATCGCCAGCAGGCCGATGACCACGGGCTTGTTGACCAGCTTGGGATCGGCCTTGGCCGGATAGCCGGCGGCCTTCAGCTGGGCGCCGAGCTCGGCTTCCCAGGCCTTACGAGCGTCGGCGAAGGCCTTGCCGGTCGCGCCCTTGGGGTCAAAGCCAGACAGGCTCACGCCGCCGACCTGGACCGTGGTCGGCGCGCCCGCCGGAATGGCTTGCGACGTGTAGGTGACGCCCGCCTTGGCGAGATAGGCCTTGGCCGCGTCGCAGGCGGTGTTGAACTTGGCCTTGCCCACGGGGTCGAACTGGAAGGCGCAGGTGGCCGGATCGGCGTTGACCACGACCGGGGCCGAGGCCTCGGCGTGGGCCAGCACCGGGTTGGCGTAGGTGGTGATGGCCTTGAAGATCGGGAAATAGGTCGCCGCCGCCAGCACGCAGCCGACGATGATGATCCACTTGCGGCCGATCTTGTCGGACAGCCAGCCGAAGAACACGAAGAACGGCGTGCCGATCAGCAGGCTGGTGGCGATGAGCAGGTTGGCCAGCGCCCCGTCCAGCTTCAGCGTCTTTTCCAGGAAGAACTGAGCGTAGAACTGGCCGGTGTACCAGACCACCGCCTGGCCCATGGTCAGGCCGAACAGCGCCAGCAGCACGACCTTCAGGTTCGGCCAGCGGCCGAAGGCCTCGGCCAGCGGCTTCTTGGTCCCCTTCCCTTCCGAGATCATGCGCTGGAAGGTCGGGCTCTCGTGCAGCTTTAGGCGGATCCACAGCGAGACGCCCAGCAGCAGCAGAGAGACCAGGAACGGGACGCGCCAGCCCCAGGTCTTGAAGGCGTCCTCGCCCAGCCAGGTGCGGGTGGCCAGGATGACCAGCAGGGACAGGAAGAGGCCCACGGTCGCCGTGGTCTGGATCCAGCTGGTGTAGAAGCCTCGACGCCCCTCGGGCGCGTGCTCGGCCACGTAGGTCGCCGCCCCGCCATATTCGCCGCCCAGGGCCAGGCCCTGCACCAGGCGCATGAGGATCAGGGCGATGGGCGCGGCGACGCCGATCTGCTCGTACGAGGGCAGGAGGCCGACCACGAAGGTCGAGACGCCCATCAAAAGCATGGTGATCAGGAAGGTGTTCTTGCGGCCCCAGATGTCGCCGAGCCGTCCGAAGATGATCGCGCCCAGCGGCCGGATCGCGAAGCCCGCCGCGAAGGCCAGCAGGGCCAGGATGAAGCCGGTGGTTTCGTTGACGCCCGAGAAGAAGTGGCTGGTGATGATCACCGCCAGCGAGCCGTAGAGATAGAAATCGTACCACTCGAACACGGTGCCGAGCGAGGACGCCCCGATCACCAGCGCGTCGCGACCCTTGCCCGGTTTCCCCTGAGCGGGCGCGGCTTGGCTGTCAGCCCCCATCGATGAAGTCCCTTCCCTGATCGCCGCGTTTCCCCGCGGTCAAGCGCGACCCTAACCCGGCGAACGTGACTCTTGCGATGCAGGAAATCTGGGAGCGGTCACTTTTTTGGGACCGGTTTCCACAATGCGATGACGACGCGCGGGAATGACGGCGCGACCGCGATATGCCATCACCCGATCAAGCAGGAGGAGCCGCCATGACCGTCTCGAAGATCGCCCGTCGCGCCCTGATCGGCGCCCTGGCCGCGACCCCTCTTTTCGCCGGGGCCGCCTCGCCCGCCTTCGCCGCCGGCAAGCCGCGCGTGGCGATCGAGACGGACAAGGGGACCATCGTCGTCGAGCTGGAGGACCAGAAGGCGCCGATCACGGCGAAGAACTTCCTCTACTATGTCGACAAGCACCGCTTCGACGGCGGCCAGTTCTTCCGCGCCAACCGCGCCAAGGGCGCGCCGGGCGCCGGCTCGATACAGGGCCAGCCCAAGCCCTACTCCCGCCGCGCTCCGCCGATCGCCCACGAGAGCACGCTGAAGACGGGCCTCAAGCACAAGGCCGGCGCGATCTCGATGGGCCGTGACGCGCCGGGCTCCGCCACCGCCGACTTCTTCATCTGCGCGAGCGCCCAGCCCTATCTCGACGCCAAGCCGGGCAAGTCCGACGCCGCCCAGGGCTACGCCGTGTTCGGCTATGTCGTGCAGGGCATGGACGTCGTGAAGAAGATCCTGGCCGGCCGCACCGACGGAGCGACCAACGTACCGTCGATGAAGGGCCAGATCCTGAACCCGCCGGTGAAGATCCTCGGCATGAAGCGGATCTAGCGGACGAAGACGGCGTGAGCCGTTTTTGTGGCCGAGCGGCTTGCGTCGCCTCATTTATAATATAAACGCCAGCGACAACATCCGCGCGGGAGGAGACTAACGTGATCCGCATCGGCCTCGTCGGCGTGGGCAAGATCGCCCATGACCAGCACCTCCCCGCGATCGCGGCGGACCCGCGCTTCGAACTCGTCGCCGCCGCCAGCCGCAGCAAGCCCAATCTCGGCGACCTGCCCGTCTTCCACGACATCGAGCAGATGCTGGCCGAAGGTCCCGCGCTGGACGCGGTCGCCCTCTGCACCCCGCCCCAGGCGCGCCGCGAGACGGCTCTTGCCGCCCTGCGCGCTGGCAAGCACGTCTTCCTGGAAAAGCCGCCCGGCGCCACGGTCAGCGAAGTGGCCGAACTGGCGGCCGTCGCCCGCGAGCAAGGCGTGGTGCTGTTCACCAGCTGGCACTCGCGCTTCGCCGCCGGCGTGCCGCGGGCCAAGGCCTGGCTGGCCCAGAACCCGGTTCGCACGCTCTCGATCGAATGGCGCGAGGACGTGCGCCGCTGGCACCCCGGCCAGACCTGGATCTGGCAGGCCGGCGGCATGGG
Organism: uncultured Caulobacter sp.; assembly: GCA_936942565.1. GTDB lineage: Bacteria > Pseudomonadota > Alphaproteobacteria > Caulobacterales > Caulobacteraceae > Caulobacter. Next base: position 5,078 of record CAKZJK010000162.1, read on the forward strand.
CGTCTTCGACCCGGCCATCAACGCGCTGTCGATCCTGACCGAGATCATGCCCGACGAGGTCTTCGTCACCGACGCCAAGCTGCAGGTGCCCGAGAACGTCCAGTCGCCGATCGCCGGCCACCTGGACATGACCACCCTGAAGGGCGCGACGATCACCGCCGATCTCGACTTCCTGCAGACCGGCCCGCAGACCTGGGACATCACCGCCTGGAGCGACGCCGGCGAGCTGAAGCTGTCCCTGGGCGGCGCCGAACTGACCATCGACGGCCAAGCCGTGGAACTCGGCGAGAACCGCGAGTACCCCGGCCTCTACGACCGCTTCGCGACGCTGATCGCCGAGGGACGGTCGGAGGTGGACGTGCGTCCCCTGACGCTGGTGGCCGATGCGTTCATGGTCGGCACGCGGGAAGTGGTCGAGGCGTTTGTGGAGTAGGGTTGAGCGCCCCCTCCGCCACGTCGCCTATCGGCGCCGCGCCACCTCCCCCGTTTCACGGGTGAGGAGGAAACCTCACCCTCCTGCCCCGC
>CAKZJK010000163.1 GCA_936942565.1 uncultured Caulobacter sp.
AGGCGATCCTTCTTCCCCCTCTGGGGGAGGAGCGCGCAGCGCGGAGGGGGCGAGGGGCCGCTTAAGCCGCCACCAGCTTCTCGGCGGTGCTCAGATCCACGCTGACCAGCTGGCTGACGCCGCGCTCGGCCATGGTCACGCCGAACAGGCGGTCCATCCGGCTCATGGTCACCGGGTTGTGGGTGATGGCGATGAAGCGCGTCTGGGTGCGGCGGCGCATCTCGTCGAGCATGTTGCAGTAGCGGTCGACATTGGCGTCATCCAGCGGCGCGTCCACTTCGTCCAGCACGCAGATCGGGGCCGGATTGGCCAGGAAGACGCCGAAGATCAGGGCGCTGGCGGTCAGGGCCTGCTCGCCGCCGCTCATTAGGCTCATGCTGGCCAGGCGCTTGCCGGGCGGACAGGCGTAGATCTCGAGGCCCGCCTCGAGCGGATCGTCGCTCTCGATCAGCTTCAGCTCGGCCTGGCCGCCGCCGAACAAGGCCTGGAAGAGGGTCTGGAAGTTGGCGTTGATCACGTCGAAAGCGGCCAGCAGGCGCTCGCGACCCTCGGCGTTCAGCTCTTCGATGCCAGCACGCAGCTTGGTCACCGCGCCCGACAGGTCGGCGCGCTCGGTGCGCATGATCTCCAGGCGCCCGGCGTATTCCTGGGCCTCTTCCTCGGCCCGCAGGTTCACCGGGCCGATCGCGTCGCGTTCGCGTTCCAGGGCGAAGAGGTGGGCCTCGACGCCGGCGGCGTCCTTGGGCACGGCGACAGCCTCGCCGGCGACGTGGCGGCCCAGCTCCTCGGGCTCCATTCGGGCCTGCTCGCGGATCGCGGTGGCGACCTCGGCGTAGCGCTGGCGGGCGCCGTCCAGGTGGGCGACCAGCGCCGCGCGCTTCTCGCGGGCTTCGCCGGCGGCCTGTTCGGCGGCCCGGGCGGCGCGGTCGGCGTTGATGCGGTTGGTCTCGGCTGTCTCCAGCGCGTCGCTGGCCTTGGCGCGGCGGGCCTCGGCGGCGGCGAACTCGTCGAGCAGGGCGACCAGCTTTTCCCGCAGCGTCGCCGGCGCCTCGCGGGCGGCCTCAAGTGCGGCGGCGGCCTTCACGCGGTCGTCTTCCAGAGATTCCGCGCGCTTAGCGGCGGTCTCCGCGCGCTTGGCCCAGTCGGTTCGGTCACGCTCCAGGCTTTCCAGCCGACGCTGGCGGCCGGCGCGTTCGCGGGTCTCGACGTCGAGAGCGATGCGGGCGGCGCTGGCGGCCTCGCGCGCCTTGGCGGCGTCCTGGCGAGCCTGGGCCAGCTGGGGTTGCAGATCCCCGGAGGTCCGCGCCGCGGCGTGAGCCTCGCGCGCCTGGGCCAAGGCCGCGTCGGCCTCGGCCTTCTCGACCTCGAAGCGGGCGATGGTGTCGTCTAGCGACTGCGCGCGCGCGGCCCGCATCGTCTGCTCGCGCTCGAACTTGGCGACCTGCTCGCGGGCCTGGTTCAGCAGGCGCTCGGCGTCGGGCGGCCCGCGCCGCTTGTCGCGCAGCAGGTCCTCGACCGCGCGCATGCGATCGGCGGCGTTCTTCAGGGCGATCGCCGTGGCTTCGGCGCGCGGGGCCAGGACGTCGATTTCGGCCTCGACCTCGGCCAGGCGCGTGCGTTGCTCCAGCCGTACGGCGGCGGGCTTGGGCGCATCGGCGCGCGCGACGAAACCGTCCCAGCGCCAGAGATCACCCTCCATCGACACCAGCCGCATCCCCGGCTTGAGGTCCTTCTGCAGCCGGTCGCCGTCGGCGCGGGCGACCACGGCGACGTGCGAGAGGCGGGCGATCAGCTCGGCCGGCGCCTTGACCAACGGGACCAGGGGCTGTGCGCCCTCGGGCCACAGCGGCGACGAGACCTGGGCCCCGCCCCAATAGGACGGCGCCTTGGGATCGAGCGCGGCGTCGAGGTCATCGCCCAGAGCGGCGGCCAGGGCCGCGCCATAGCCCTTGTCGGGCGAGACGCTGTCGAGCGCCGGGGCGTGCCCGCTCTTGGCGCGCGGGGCCGTGAGCTGGGCCAAGCCTCGAGCCTCGGTGCGCAGGCGGCCCAGCTGGTCCTCGACGCTGCGCGCCAGCTGGCGGGCCTGGGCTTCCTGTTCGGCGGCCTTGACGCGCTCGGCCTCGGCCTCCTCCAGCGCCGCGCGGGCGGCGGCCAGGGCGGCCTCGGCGTTGGCGAACCGCTGGCGGGCGTCGGCGGCGGCCGGATCGACCTCGGGACCGATGGCGGCGCGCTCGGCCTTGGCCTGGTCGAGGGCGCGGTTGGTGCGGCTAGCGCGAGCGTCGGCCTCGGCGAGACGGGTCGCGGCGGCGCGGAACTGCGCCTCCTCGGCGGCGACCCGCGCGGCCAGTTGTTCAACGAGAGTCTCGGCGGCCGCGCGGGCGGTTTCGGCCGCCTTGGCGGCGGCTTCCAACTCGGGGCCTCGCTCCGGCGCGGCGGCGACCAGGGCGCGGACTTCCTCGAGCTCGGCGTCGATGCGGGCCAGAGCGGCGGCGGCGTCGTCCTTGGCCTGGCTCTCGCGAGCGCGGTCGGCCTCGATGCGGGCGAGGTCATTCTTCAAGCGCTCGAACTCGGCGGCGGCCGCCTCGGCCTCGCGCTCGGCGCGGTCCTTCTGGATGGCCAGTTGGCCCAGGATCGCCTGGGCGATCGTCGCCTCCTCGCGCAGCGGCGGCATGGCGGCCTCGGCTTCGGTGATGGCGACCTGGGCGGCGGCGCTGGCGCGGGCGGTCTCCTCGACGAGGCGCGCGGCCTCGGTCGCTTCGCGCTGGGTGCGCTCCAGCGTGTCGCGCGCCTCGGTCCAGCGGGTGTAGAGCACCGCCCCCTGCACGGCGCGGATCTCTGCCGACAGGCGCTTGTATTTCTCGGCCTGCCGGGCCTCGCGTTTCAGGCGGTTCAGCGCCGTCTCCAGCTCGCGGGCCACGTCGTCCAGGCGAGCGAGGTTGGCCTCGGCGGCGCGCAGGCGCAGTTCGGCCTCGTGACGACGGGTGTGGAGCCCTGAGACCCCGGCGGCCTCTTCCAGGATGCGACGGCGGTTCTGCGGCTTGGCGCCGATCAGCTCGCTGATCTGACCCTGGCGAACGAGGGCCGGCGAGTTGGCGCCGGTCGAGGCGTCGGCGAACAGAAGCTGGACGTCGCGGGCCCGGACTTCGCGGCCGTTGATCTTATAGGTCGAGCCCGAGCCACGATCGATGCGCCGCACGACCTCCAGCACCGGATCATCGTTGAACTGTGCCGGCGCGGTGCGGTCGGCGTTGTCGATGGTCAGGGCGACATCGGCGTGGTTGCGCGGCGGGCGCGCGCCGCTGCCGGCGAAGATCACGTCGTCCATGCCGCCGGCGCGCATCGCCTTGGCGGAGTTGGCGCCCATCACCCAGCGCAGGGCTTCCAGGAGGTTCGACTTGCCGCAGCCGTTGGGGCCGACGATGCCGGTCAGCCCCGGCTCGATCCGGAACTCGGTCGGCTCGACGAAGGACTTGAAGCCCGAAAGGCGAAGGCGCTGGAACTGCACGAGGCGGTCCCCCTCGTCCTCAGCCCTTCGCCGCGACGGCGAAAGCGCGCGACAGGGCTTCGAAATTGACGCCGTCGACCGGCGCGCCATTGACGAAGAAGGTCGGCGTGCCCTCGACGCCGTCGTCGATCGCCTTGGCGTTGCGCGCGTTGACCGCCTCTAGCGCCTTGGGATCCCGCAGGGCCTCGGCGAACTGTTGAGGGGTCAGGCCATACTGCTTGCCGATCGCCTCCAGCCCTTCCCAGAGCTTCTCGCTTTCGTAGATCGCCGCCTGCTTCTCGAAGACGGTGGTCAGCACGTCGAAGTACCTGCCCGGAATCCGGCGCGCCAGGATGAAGCCGGCGGCGGCGAACTCGGGCGGCGGGGTCAGGAACTCGCGGAAAACCAGGCGCGCCTTGCCGGGGTCGATGAAGCTCTTGCGGACCTGGGGCAGGACATCCGTCCACCAGTGGGCGCAGTGCGGGCAGCTGGCCGAGGCGTAGACCACGAGCTGGACCGGCGCGTTGGGCGAGCCCAGCACCATGTCACCGGGAACCGGCGGCAGGGGCGCGG
>CAKZJK010000164.1 GCA_936942565.1 uncultured Caulobacter sp.
CGCGAAGCGGGGGAGGTGGCGCGATGCGGATACGCATCGTGACGGAGGGGGCGCTCGTGCTATGCCCCACCGCATGACGCTCGACTGCCGCCTCTATCTGATCACCCCGCCCGCCCTGTCCGACCTCGCCGGCTTCGGCCGAGCCCTGGCCGAGGCCCTGGAAGGCGGCGACGTGGCCGCTCTGCAGATCCGGCTGAAGGACGCGCCGGATGACGTCGTGGCCGCCGCCGTCGACGTGCTGGCCCCGATCGCCCAGGCCCGCGACGTGGCGGTGATCCTGAACGACCGTCCCGACCTCGCCGCGCGCCTGGCCGTCGATGGCGTCCACATCGGCCAGTCGGACATGCCCTACAAGGAGGCCCGCAAGCTGATGGGCCAGCGGATGGTCGGGGTCACCTGTCACGACAGCCGGCACCTGGCCATGGAAGCCTCGGAAGGCGGCGCGGACTACGTCGCCTTCGGCGCCTTCTTCCCGACCACGACCAAGGACGCGCCGACCACCGCCGATCCCGAGATCCTCACCATCTGGCAGGAGACGATGGAGACCCCGTGCGTCGCCATCGGCGGGATCACGGCGGACAACGCCGCCGGCCTCGCCACGGCGGGCGCGGATTTCCTGGCGGTCTCCGCCGGGGTCTGGGCCAATCCGCGCGGCCCCGCCGCCGCCGTGACCGCGCTCAACGCCGCCATCGCCGAAGGCCTGGCGCTGCGTAAGTAAAACGAGGTCCCCGCTCCGCCTTGTGACGCGCCGCACACAGGCATAGCGTCGCTCCCAGCGAACAAAAACCTGGGGAGGACGCTCGATATGAAGCGGCTCGTAGTGTGTTTGCTTAGCGTAACGACCCTGGCCGTCTCGACGGCCGCGACCGCGGAAACCTGGAAACTGGCGCCAGGCGAAACCAAGACCTATTACGACGCTGATTTTTCCCGCGTGGATCAGACGAGCGGCCTGATCGTCACCCGCATCGCCGAGGGCAACGCCAACGGCCCCTACCGCAACTGGCCGGCCAGCAAGGGCCCGATCCTGTTGTTCGCGCTGGACTGCGCGGCCGACAAGTGGATGGACCTGGGCATGGACTTCGACGGAACCAAGGGCCTGCCCAAGGGCTGGCGCAAGGAAGCCAAGATCGAGGACATTTCCGGCGCGGTCGGAAAGTCCGGCAAGCTCCTGTGCGAGACCAAGGACAGCCTGCCGAAGGTGGAGCTGCCATAGAGGCGAGACAAGTCCATGGTTTTCAGTCCGTCATCCCGGCCGTAGCGGAGCGAAGAGCCGGGACCCAGGGGCCGCGCGCACAGAGCTTCGTCACCCCCTGGGTCCCGGATAGCCTCTTCGAGGCCTCCGGGATGACGAGGTTGTACTTGTGGCATGGCTTTAGCCCTTCGAATCCCCCCCGCCTTGCCTTCGCGCCTGTGGACGACTAGGTTCCGCGCCCGTTCTTTCACACCGTCGACCTACCGCTCCGCCGCCGGACTTTCCGGCGGGCGTCGACGGCTTCATTGAGGATAGCCGCCCGTGCCCACGCCTTCCGCCCTCCTGAACGTCATGATCGACGCGGCCCGGAAGGCCGCCCGGGGCCTGGCCCGCGACTTCGGCGAAGTCACGGAACTGCAGGTATCCAAGAAGGGCGCGGCCGACTTCGTCACCAACGCCGACCTCAAGGCCGAACAGACCCTGTTCGAGATCCTGACCAAGGCCCGCCCGGGCTACAGCTTCCTGGGCGAAGAGCGCGGCATGATCGAGGGCACCGACAAGACCCACACCTGGATCGTCGACCCGCTGGACGGCACCACCAACTTCATGCACGCCATCCCGCACTTCGCGGTCAACATCGCCCTGCAGCGCGAGGGCGAGGGCATCGTCGCCGGCGTGACCTACAACCCGATCAGCAACGACCTCTTCTGGGTCGAGAAGGGCAAGGGCGCGTTCCTGGGCGCCGAGAAGCGCCTGCGCGTCGCCGCCCGCCGTCACCTGGACGAGAGTGTCCTGGCCACCGGCGTGCCGTTCGCCGGCAAGCCGGGCCACGCCCAGTTCCTGAAGGAGCTGCACCAGGTCAGCCAGAAGGTCGCCGGCGTGCGCCGCTTCGGCTCGGCCGCCCTGGACCTGGCCTGTGTCGCCGCCGGTCGCTTCGACGCCTATTGGGAGCGCAACCTCAATCCGTGGGACGTCGCGGCCGGCATCCTGATGATCCAGGAGTCGGGCGGCAAGATCACCACGATCGACGAAAGCGACCTCGACCTCGTTTCGGGCAAGTCGCTGCTGGCCAGCAACCAAGACCTGCACCCGCAGATCCTGGAGAAGCTGCGGGCGGCTTAAGGGGCGGTCATCAGCGCCCCCTCCACCGCGGAGCCTGTCCTCGGGCGCGCTTTGCGCGACCCGGGGGCGGTCCCCCTCCACCGTTGGACGGGGGAGGATGAGTTATCCTCCTCACCCGCAAGGCGGGGGAGGTGGCGCGCGACGAAGTCGCGTGACGGAGGGGGCGCTAGGCCTCCCGTCCCCCGCCCTTCACCGTCGACAGCCCGACCAGCCCCACCAGCATCAGCGCCGCGATCGGGATGAAGCCGGCGACCTGGTTGTTGGCCAGCTTGGTCGCCAGGGCCACCAGCAGCGAACCCAGCCAGACCGTCGCCGTGCCCGACAGCGAGAACAGGCCGAAGAACGCCGCCATGCGGTCGGGCGGCGCCAGGCGCACCAGCAGCGTGCGGCTCGACGCGTACTGGGCCGTGACGAACACCGCGATCAGCAGGCTGCAACCCAGATAGACAAGCTCCGGCAGGCTCTGGAACAGCGGGCCGTTCCAGACGGGCGGATGCGACGAGGCCGGCCAGGGCCAGACGTACAGGACCTTCTCCCGGTTGGTTCCGATCATGCCCAGCAGCATCAGGATGCAGCCGATGATCTCGGCCTGCACCGCGCGGCGTGGGCCCAGCGTCCGGTCCAGCACCGGCGCCACCAGTCCGCCCAGCACGCCGAAGATCGACAGCAGGATGCCATAGGCCAGCATCTCCAAGGCGCCCCACTTCATCAGCCCCGCGGCGAACAGGCCTCCGAAGATGATCATGGCCGTCATGCCGTCGCAGTAGAACATTCGCACGGCCAGGAACTTGGCGGCCTCGGCGTGACCCTTGAGGTTGGCGAAGGTGTCGATGATCAGCCGCACGCCCTCCTTCAGCGACGCCAGCATCGAGACGCCTGTGCGGGCCGCGTCGCGGGTCCACAGGAAGAACGGGATCGCGCCCAGCAACATGACCACCGCCGACAGCGGGCCCGCCAGGCGGCTGGGCTCGTTGTCGGCCTGGCTGAGGCCAAACAGCGGCGTGGCGGGCACGAACGACCACGGGACCTGGCCCGGCAGGACGAAGGCCCACATCACGAAGATCAGCAGGGAGACCGAAAGCCCGTTGGCGACCGCGTAGCCCAGGCCCGACAGCACGGGCTCCTGGCCCGGCTCGGCCGCGCGCGACAGCAGCGAGTTGTTCAGCACGTCGCCCAGGTTATAGGCCACGCCCAGGGTGATCAGCGCCGCCCCGATCAGGGCGACCGAGGGACCGCCGGGCTTGGCGAACCACAGGGCCAGCAGGATCGGCAGCATGACCGCCAGGATCACGGCCATGAACGGCTTGCGCGGCCCGTAGCGCTCGATCGAGGCGCCCAGCAGCGGCGCGGTCAGGGCGGTGATGATGCCGTAGACGGTGGAGATGTCGGCCACGACCGCCTGGCCCTTGACCGGATCGCCGACCAGCACCCGCGAGAAGTACGGCGCGAACACATAGATGGTGACCAGGATGACATAGGGGTCGCGGCTGCCCTGGTGCAGGATCCAGCTGAGCGCTCCGCGCGAGAGCCGTTTTCGTGGCTTGGGAACCAGGACGTCCTCGGCCCCCGCTTGACCCAGGACCTCGCTAACGCCCGGAGGCGTCCCCGCCAGCTCGCTCATGCCTCACCCTAATGTCACCGGCCCTCTGACGGGGCCATGCGACGAGGCTGGACCTTAAACGAGCGTTTGTCACCGTCTAAAATCCCTCTCTCATGGAGAGAGGGAGGGGCCCATGCGAAGC
>CAKZJK010000165.1 GCA_936942565.1 uncultured Caulobacter sp.
ATCATGTCCGGCGTGCCTTGCGGCCGGGAGAACATGTATTCCCAGTGGATCGAGGCGGCCTTCTGCTGCAGCGGCCGGATGTTGAGGTCGCCGTCGGCCTCGATGATCCCGATCTTGCCTTGCGGGGCGATGGCCTCGGATACCTGTGGGAAGTGCTGGGCGCTGTGGGTCAGGCAGGCGATGTAGGCTGGAGCGTCGAGGCCGAGTCGCGCCAGCTCTTCGCCCAGCGGCTTGGTATGGTCGAAGATCTGGTGCGCGCCGAGGTCCTGGACCCAGCGGCGGGTTTCCTCCCGAGAGGCGCTGGCCACCACGTTCAGCTTGGTCAGCTTGCGCGCCAGCTGGATCATGGCTGACCCCACGCCGCCGGCCCCGCCGATGATCACAAGCGTCTGGCCCTCGCCGCCGTCGCGCGCCACGCCGAAGCGATCGAACAGCAGCTCCCAGGCGGTGATGAAGGTCAGCGGCATGGCGGCCGCCTCGGCGTGGGTCAGGCTCTTGGGCTTACGGCCCACGATGCGTTCGTCGACCAGCTGCAGCTCGGCGTTCGAGCCCTGGCGACCGATGGCGCCGGCGTAGAACACCTCGTCGCCGGGCGAGAACAGGGTGACGGCCTCGCCGACGGCCTCGACCACGCCGGCGGCGTCGTAGCCCAGCACCCGGACCTCGCCTTTGGCCGGCTGGGCGCGGCCGCGGACCTTGGTGTCGACGGGGTTCACCGAAACCGCCTTCACGCGCACCAGGATGTCGTGACCGCTCGCGACGGGGGCGGGCGCTTCGAGATCGAGCAGGGCGTTGGGATCAGTGGCGGGCAGCAGCTCGCGGAAGCCGACGATCTTCATGATGGTCTCCAAATTGGCGGCGGTCTCGAACCGCGAGCAGGAGATCGCTCTACAATACGATCTTCGCAAGTACGGTCATTTTTTGTATGTAGTACCCATTTGGATACCGTGGGGCCAAGAATGGAAGATCCCAAGGAGTGCGGCGTCGAGGCCGCCTTGAGCCTGATCGACGGGAAGTGGAAGGGCGTCATCCTGTACCACCTGCTGGGTGGCCGGATGCGGTTCAACGCGCTGGCGCGCCGGTTGGGCGCCGTCACCCAACGCATGCTGACCAAGCAGCTTCGCGAATTGGAAAGCGACGGCCTGATCGTCCGCACCGTCTATGCCGAGGTGCCGCCTCGCGTCGAATACGCGTTGTCGACCAAGGGACGCAGCCTGGAGCCGGTGATCTGCGCGCTCAAGGCCTGGGGCGACGCCAATGTCCTGAACGCCGAGACCACGCCCGCCCGGAAGGCGGGCTGACAAGTCTTCAAGGCGCGCCAAGGGCGGGTTGTGTCGCCGCGCCAGGGGGGCTACGACCGTCGGGCGCGGGGGCGTTCGCCGCCGCCGCGCGTACGCTTTTCCAGGAGGAAAGAGAGGGCGGAAATCCGTCTTCTCCTCAATATGGCCGACGTCACCGCCGACCACGCACCCCCCATCGCCCGCCCGGGCGTCATCACCCTGGCCCGCCATGGCGAACCCGCCTTGTCGCGCAAGGTGCGTCTCAACGCGCCCGAGTACGGCGCCTGGTGGGCGCGTTACGAGGAGGGCGGGCTGAAGGACGGCCAGGTCCCGCCGCCCAGCTTGGTGGAGCTGGCGAAAGGCGCCGACGTGATCATCGCCTCGACCCGCCGCCGCTCGATCGAGACGGCGCGGGCGGTGGTCGGCGACCGCGCGTTCGCGACCGACCCGACCTTCATCGAGGCCCCGCTGCCGCCGCCTCCCTGGCCGACCTGGATCCGCATGTCGCCCAAGCGCCTGGGCTTCTTCGCCCGGTTCTGGTGGTGGTTCTTCGACAATCACGGCGGCCAGGAGACCCGGAAGGCGGCCGAGGCGCGGGCCGGGCAGGCGGCAGACCTGCTGATCGAGATGTCGGACTCCGGCCAGAACGTGTTGGTCCTGGCCCATGGCTTCTTCAACTGGATGATCGCGGACGCGCTCAAGAAGCGCGGATTGACCAAGCTGTTGGACCAGGGCCACGGCTACTGGAGTCTCAAGCGCTTCCGTCGCGCCTGAGTTCAAACCCTCTTCCCTTAACCAACGGCAAGCTCTAGGCCGTTGTCGATGAGCTTGCGGGCCACTAGGCTTGGGCCCGCTCACCTGAGAGTTGCAATGACCGACGCCGCGAACCCTTCCGCCGATATCTCCGCCCTGAGCTTCGAGGAAGCCCTGGCGCAGTTGGAGCGGATCGTGGCCGAGCTTGAGTCTGGCCAGGCGCCGCTGGAGCGCTCGATCGACATCTACGAGCGCGGCGCGGCCCTGAAGGCCCACTGCGAGAAGAAGCTCGAAGCCGCGCGGCTCAAGGTCGAGAAGATCGTCCTGGGGCAGGGCGGAGCCGTCACGGCCGAAGCGGCCGAGTTCAACTGATGAGCGGCGTCCAGCCGAAGAGCCAGGGGAGCCGTCCTTGACCGATCTCGCCCCCTCCGACCTTTCCAGGCGGATCGTCCAGGCCGCCGACATCGTCACCGTGGCGCTCGACGAGCTGCTGCCCCGCGCGGATGGCCCGGAAAGCCGCCTGACCGAAGCCATGCGTTATGCGGCGCTGGGGCCGGGCAAGCGCCTGCGGCCGTTCTTCGCCCTCGAGACCGGCAAGATGTTCGACCTGGCCGAACGGCCGGTGCTGCGGGCGGCCTGCGCGCTGGAGTGTATCCACGCCTACAGCCTGGTCCATGACGACCTGCCGGCCATGGACGATGACGATGTGCGTCGCGGCCGTCCGACGGTGCACAAGCAGTATGACGAGGCCACCGCGATCCTGGCCGGCGACGCCCTGCAGACGGCCGCCTTCGAGATCATGGCCCACCCCGACACCCACGATGACGCCCACATCCGCTCGGAGCTGGTGCGCAAGCTGGCGATCGCCTCGGGCGCGCGCGGCATGGTCGGCGGCCAAATGATCGACATCCTGGGCGTCCGCGACGACCTGGGCGCCGTGGCCCGTATGCAGCGGCTGAAGACCGGCGCCCTGATCGCCTTCGCCTTCGAGATCCCGCTGATCATCGCGCGCGCCAAGGAGTCCGAGCGCCACGCCCTGATGGCCTTCGCCCAGGACCTGGGGCTGGCCTACCAGATCGTCGACGACATCCTCGACGCCGAGGGCGACGAAGAGACGCTGGGCAAGGCCGCCGGCGGCAAGGACGCCGCCAAGGGCAAGGCCAACTACGTCACCCTCCTGGGACTGGACGCGGCGAAAGAGCGCGTGACGCTTTTGGCCGAACAGACGCGTTCCCATCTCGAAATTTTTGGCGAGCGGGCCGAACATCTCCGCGAAAGCGTTGATTTCGTACTGGACCGCCGCAACTGACCGCGCTTTTGTCAAACATGTCTTCCAAAACGCCCTTGCTCGACACCATCGCCTCGCCCGCCGACACGCGAGGTTTGTCCGTCGGCGAACTGAAACAGCTGGCGGCCGAGGTTCGCGCCGAGACGATCGACGCGGTGTCGGTGACGGGCGGCCACCTGGGCGCGGGCCTGGGCGTGGTCGAGCTGACCGTGGCCTTGCACCACGTGTTCGAGACGCCCAAGGACATTCTGATCTGGGACGTCGGCCACCAGGCCTATCCGCACAAGATCCTGACCGGTCGCCGCGACCGCATACGCACCCTGCGCCAGGGCGGGGGTCTTTCGGGCTTCACCAAGCGGGCCGAAAGCGAATACGACCCGTTCGGCGCGGCCCACGCGGCCACCTCGATCTCCGCCGCCCTGGGCTTCTGCGCCGCGCGCGACGCGAAAGGCGAGGACAACAGCGTCATCGCCGTGATCGGCGACGGCTCGCTAGGCGCGGGCATGGCCTATGAGGCGATGAACGCGGCGACGGACACCACCAAGCGCCTGATTGTCATCCTCAACGACAACGACATGTCGATCGCCCCGCCGGTCGGCGGCATGAGCGCCTATCTGGCCAATCTCGTCTCGGGCGGCGCCTACCGCTCGGTGCGCAAGCTGGGCAAGACGGTGGTCGAGAAACTGCCGAGCCCGATGCGCGAGGCGGCTCGCAAGGCGGAAGAATATGCCCGGGGCATGGTCACCGGCGGCACCTTCTTCGAGGAGCTGGGCTTCCACTATGTCGGCCCGATCGACGGCCACGACATGGACGCCCTGGTCAGCGTGCTCAAGAACGCCAAGGCCTTCGGCGACAAGCCGGTGCTGGTTCACTGCGTCACCCAGAAAGGCAAGGGCTACGCCCCGGCCGAGGGCGCGGACGACAAGCTGCACGCGGTGGTCAAGTTCGACGTGGTCACCGGGCAGCAGCAGAAGTCGGCCGGCGGCCCGCCCAGCTACACCAAGGTCTTCGCTCAGGAGCTGATCAAGCAGGCGGAAAAGGACGACAAGATCGTCGCCATCACCGCCGCCATGCCCTCGGGCACGGGTCTTGATCTGTTCGGCAAGGCCTTCCCGGATCGCACCTTCGACGTCGGCATCGCCGAGCAGCACGCGGTGACCTTCGCCGCGGGCCTGGCCGCCGACGGCATGAAGCCGTTCACGGCGATCTATTCGACCTTCCTGCAGCGCGGTTATGACCAGGTCGTCCACGACGTGGCGATCCAGGGGCTACCAGTGCGCTTCGCCATGGACCGCGCAGGCCTCGTCGGCGCCGACGGGCCGACCCACGCCGGCAGCTTCGACATCGGCTTCATGGGCGCTCTGCCCGGCATGGTGCTGATGGCGGCCGCCGACGAGGTCGAGCTGGCCCGCATGGTCGCCACCGCCGCGGCGATCGACGACCGCCCCAGCGCCTTTCGCTATCCGCGCGGCGAAGGCCTTGGCCTCGAAATCCCCGCCGACGTCGACCCGCTGGAGATCGGCAAGGGCCGCGTCGTCCGCGAGGGGACCAGCGTCGCCATCGTCTCGTTCGGCACGCGTCTTTCGGAGAGCCTCAAGGCCGCCGATCTCTTGGCCGCCCGCGGCCTGTCCGCCACCGTCTGCGACGCCCGCTTCGCCAAGCCGCTGGACCTCGACCTGCTGCTGCGTCTGGCGCGCGAGCACGAGGCGATCGTCACGGTCGAGGAAGGTTCGATGGGCGGCTTCGGCGCCTTCGTGCTGCAGGCCCTGGCCCAGCACGGCGCGCTGGATCGCGGCCTGAAGATCCGCACGCTGTGCCTGCCGGACGTCTTTCAGGACCAGGACAAGCCGGACGCCATGTACGCCCAGGCGGGCCTCGACGCCGAGGGCATCCTGCGCGGCGCGCTCTCGGCCCTGGGAATGGACAATGTCAGCGCGGCGGGCGCGGGGCGGCGAGCCTAGACGCCGCAGGCCTTGAAGAAGGCCCGCACGTCGCCCCTGTCGGCCGAATTCGCCGCCAGACTGTGACGCTGGCCCAAGGTCAGCAAGGCGAGGTCGCCCGACCTGTTGAAGCTTCGAAGGGCTGGAGCGCTGGCGCTGCCGCGCGCCTCCATCAGGCCCTCGCTCATGGCGTCGTCGACCTTGGCCGCGGCGAAGCGGCTCTCGCTGCGACCGGAGGCGAGCACGAGTTCGCGGCCTGACAGGCCGACGGCGGACATGTCGATCTCGCCCGCGCCGGGACGACAGCTCATCATCAGCACGACGTCATCGCTGTCGGGACGGCCGTAGGCGAGGCGGGGAACGTCGCCCGCGTCGGCGAGATAGGCCCAACGATAGCCATCCGCCGCGACCTTCTCGTGCGCGCAACCGGCCAAGCCGGCGGCCAGCGCTAGGGCGACGATCGGGATGGCGCGGGACGGCATGGGAGGTCCTCCTCATGCGATCAACGCGGTTTGGACCTGAATGGCTCCTGAAAGCGAAACGGGCGCGGAGACCGCTCGGTCGCCGCGCCCGTGAAACGGTTCTCGAGGCCGTCCTTAGAACGGCGAGAACTTCTCGATCAGCGACTGGCCGGCCGGGGTCTTCTGGACCCGGCTGATGTCGCCGCGGCCGCCGTAGCTGATGCGCGCTTCGGCGATCTGCGTGTGGCGGATGGTGTTGGCCGAGGAGATGTCCTCCGGACGCACGATGCCGGCCACGGTCAACTGGCGCAGCTCGGCGTTGGTGCGAACTTCCTGCGTGCCTTGGATGACCATGTTGCCGTTCGGCAGGACCTGACTGACCACGGCGGCGATGGTCAGGCTGATCTTTTCCGAGCGCTTGATGTTGCCGGCGCCGGCGTTCGTCGTGGCCGAGCTGGTTTCCAGGGCGTTGGCCGGGTCGTAGCCGCCCGGCAGAACCTTGCCCAGGCTCGACTCCAGGCCCAGCAGGTGGGGCACGCCGGCCTTTGTCGTCGAGGTGCGCGAGCTGTCGGTCTGGTTCTTGGTGTCGGCGCTGTCGTCGATGTCGATCATCACGGTCAGGATGTCGCCGACGCGGCTGGCGCGCTGGTCGTTGAAGAAGGCGCGGGCGCCGACGCGCCACAGCGAGTTGGCCGAGGCCGCCTGCGGGGCGGGCTCGCGGGCCGAGACGTATTGCTGCTGGATCGGGGCCAGGGCGGCGGGATAGCCGACCGGGGCAAGGTCCGGACCCTTCACGGCTTCCTTGACGGTGGAGCAGGCGGCCAGCGGGGCCATCAGCAGGGTGGCGGCGATGAGAGCGGGGCGACGCATGGGTTTTCAGCCTCTTAGCGAGCGGCGAAACGGACGGGTTGCGAACGGGCTTGCAAGGTCTGGGCCCGTGGACCGACGGCGGCGGACCCGGGGCCCGTCGCGACGGCTTGGATGATCTTCTTGGAAGCGGTGTTCTGGACGGCGAAGACATCGCCGGTCGAGGCGGCGGCCATGGCCTTACCTTGAAGCGAAAGGGAAATTCCGTCGTCCTCGTAGGTGACGGTGATCAGATCGCCGGTCTTGATGACCTGCGGCGCGGTCACGTCGCGGGTCGAGACCGCGGCGCCTTCACGCAGGGGGCGCTTGGCGGCCAGGCCGATCACGGCGTCGGAGTCACGGGGGGCGTCGGCCGGAGCGCCGGCCATCTTGGTCCACACCAGGTCTTCCGGCTGGACGATTTCGCC
>CAKZJK010000166.1 GCA_936942565.1 uncultured Caulobacter sp.
AGGGTGAGTGGGTAGGCGAAGCCCGAAGACGATCCTGACACGACTGGGGTTCCGTGCCGGCACGCCGGCCGAAGGTGTAACCACTCACCCTCCCAAGCTTCGCTTGGGCCCCTCCCTCTCTCTAAGAGAGAGGGATTTGGTATGCTCCCCAGCGGGACGCTACCTGTACCGATACAGCTTCACCCGCTGCGCCCCGAACTCGGACGGCGGCAACCGCACGTGCCGGCCCTGGTGGGTCTGGTCGCCGTTCAGCCAGCGGCCGTCGATCCACCTCCCGTTCTCGAACCGAAGCTCGCGCACGCTCTCTAGGCCCACGCTGGCGCCGTCCGTCGCGAAGGTCAGGGTGATCCCGCGTCCGGCGACGATGAACTCGTCCGGCCCGGTCTGGATCATCAGCCCGCCATGGCTGGCGTAGTCCTGGCGGTCCTTGGGCGTCCACGGATCGACCACGGTGACCTGCCAGGGGCCGAAGGCGACCTCGCGCGGCGTAAGGTCGAGCGTCCCGTCATAGGCCACCGGCGCGCGGAAGCCGCGCATGGTCTTGCCGCCGTCGTGGGTGGTGATCAGGGGCCTCAGCTGGTCCAGCAGGCGATAGGCCGCGCCCAGGCTGGCCACGCCGTCCGGCGGCAGGTTCTCGATCGAGAACGGCGAGAAGCCGATCGCGTCGTGCTCGCCGAAGGCCCAGAAGGCGTTGGCCGGGGCGGTGGTCTTGCCAGCCTGATCGGCCTCGGGGATGAACAGCGGCTGGTCGGGCCGGTCGTAGGGCGGCGCCCATTTGACGAAGTCCGGGTAGTAGATGTCCGGGCTCAGCATGTCCAAGGACGGCGCCGCCGCCCGCCACAGGTCGATCAGGTGGGGCACGGGTCCGGCGCTGGGATAGCCGCCGGGCGCCGCGCCGGGGCGGGGCAGGGCGGCATTGACATACATCGGCAGCGGATAGGCGGCCTTGCCGGCGGCTGTCACCGCCTCGACATAGCGGCCGAAGGTCCAGGCCTGCCAGAGCTCGTCGGTCGCGGCCGAGGCGCCGAACACCTCTTCCCAGCTTCCCGTCTTGCGCGCGCCCAGCGCCTTCAGGGCCGCGGCGGGCACGGGCCGGCGGAAGTCGGCCTCCGCGGCCTTGGTGTGATCGCGGGCGACGGGCAGCATGCCGATCTCGTTCTCGACCTGAACCATCAGCACCGTGCGCCGCTCGCCGTCGACGGCCTTCAGATGGGTCATCATCGCGGCGAAGGCCCTGGCGTCGGCGTCGCGGGTGGCGGGATAGGACGGGCTGAGGATCTCCTGGGCCTTGCCGTCGGCGTCGCGCGCGAGCGGAAAGCGCTCGCCGTGGCGTTTGACCCAGGCCGGGACGTAGGTCGACATGCTGTTCTTCCACGCCCCGAACCACAGCAAAACCAGGCGCATGTCGTGGTCGCGGGCCTGCTGGATCATCCCATCCAGCACCGTGAAGTCGAAGCGACCCTCGACCGGTTCGACCTGCTCCCAGGCGACCGGGGCCAGCACGGTGTTCAGGTTGGCGGCCTTCAGAACTGGCCAGTGGCGCGACAGGTCCGAAAGGTCCGAGCTCGAGGAGTTGCCCAGCTCGCCGCCCAGGATCAGGAACGGCTTGTCGTCGACCAGCAGCCGGTGGGCGCCGTCCACGCGGGCGATGCGTGGAATGGGCTCGGCCCGCGCGGAAAGAGGCCAGGCGAGGAGCGGCGAGGCGGCGAGCGCCAGGGCGGCGGCGAGGCTGGTGATCTTGTGGCGCATGACCCCGACAGATGAACGCCCGCAAGCCGCCAGATCAACTGGTCGAAGGCGTTCGCCGCGCGGAAAATGTGACCGCTATCGCGCGCCGGCCGCGCCGATGGTCTCGGCGCATCCAAAATTCGCCGCGAAGTTCGGGCCAAGGATCGCTACGGTGACGCCTCACCGATTTTCGTCCAAGTCCCGAAAGACCCTTGATGCGCCTTCTCGCTCCCCTGGTCCTCGCCGCGACGCTCGTCGCCGGCGCCGCCCACGCCCAGTCTCCCCAGGTCTCGCCGCCGCCGCAGCTGAACGCCGGCCCTTCGGCCGGGGCCGTCGCCGGCAAGGCCTTCCTGGAGAAGAACGCCAAGGCGCCAGGCGTCGTCACCCTGCCGTCGGGCCTGCAGTACAAGGTCGTGACCAGCGGACCCAAGGACGGCCCCTCGCCGAAGCTGGGCGACATCATCAAGGTCAACTACGAGGGCAAGCTGCTGAACGGGCAGGTGTTCGACAGCAGCTTCGCGCGCGGCAAGGCGGCGATCATGCCCGCCGACGGCCTGATCCAGGGCTGGCTGGAGGCTCTGCCCCTGATGAAGGTCGGCGACGAGTGGACCCTCTACATCCCGTCCGAGCTGGGCTACGGCTCGCGCGACATGGGCGAGATCCCGCCCGACAGCGTCCTGATCTTCCGCCTGAAGCTGGAAGGCATGCTGGCGGTCGACTGACGGACGGAAGCGCCGCGCGCGATCCAGGCCGATCGCCTGCACAGTTCGCGCGCAGCGACGTCCTCTGGGCGCCGATAAAATCGCGGTCTTGGCCCCATCGTCCGGCCACGCCCTCGCCAAGCCTCGCCGACGGCCCATCCGCTGATAGCCCTTTTATCCGCGCGCCGAATTTAGCGGCGCGTGAGGGGAAGGGCTTACATGGACTCGGGTGTCAGGGCGCCGACGCGACGCCAGCTTCTGTCCGCCATCGCCAAGGTCGGCGGGACGGCGGCGCTCTATCAGGCGATGACCACGCTGGGCCACGCGGCCGAGACGCAGTTCCACGGCCCGCCGAACCTTTCGGGCGCGCGGCCGGGCGCCAGCGTCATCGTGCTGGGCGCGGGCCTGGCCGGCCTGCTGGCCGCGTACGAGCTGCGCAAGGCCGGCTACAAGGTCCAGGTCCTTGAGTTCCAGAACCGCGCCGGCGGCCGCAACTGGTCCCTGCGCGGCGGCGACACCTATACCGAGCTGGGCGGCGCGACGCAGAAGGTCGCCTTCTCCCCCGGCAACTACCTGAACCCCGGCCCCTGGCGGATCCCGCACCACCACCGCACCCTGCTGCACTACTGCAAGGCGTTCGGCGTGGCCCTGGAGCCGTTCATCCAGTTCAACCACTCCGGCTGGATCCACTCGTCCCAGGCCTTTGGCGGCAAGCCCGTGCGCTTCAACGCCGCCGCCGCCGACTTCGAGGGCAATATCGCCGAGCTCTTGGCCAAGTCGGTCAACGCCAAGGCCCTGGACGACACGGTCACGGCCGAGGATCGCGACAAGCTGCTGGAGGCCATGAAGGGCTGGGGCCTGCTGGACAACAACTACAAGTACTCGCCCAGCCTGAAGGCCTCGTCCCACCGCGGCTATGAGCGCCCGCCGGGCGGCGGCGTCGACGGCGCGCCGATCGCGTCGAAGGACCTCTACAGCCTGCATGACGTGCTGGACCCGCAGGTCTGGACCTCGATGGGCTTCTTCATGAACCACGAGATGCAGACCACCATGTTCCAGCCGGTCGGCGGCATGGACATGATCGGCAAGGGCTTCGCGCGCCAAGTCGAGGGCCTGATCACCTACAACGCCAAGGTCGGCAAGATCGCCCAGGACGACAAGGGCGTGACCGTCAGCTGGACCGACGCCGTCACCGGCAAGGCCACCGACAGTAAGGCCGACTGGTGCGTCTGTACGATCCCGCTGGGCGTGCTGGGCCAGATGGATCTTCAGGTCACCGACGAGATGATGGCCGCGATCAAGGCGGTGCCGTACTCCGGCCAGGTCAAGATCGGCCTCGAGATGAAGCGCCGCTTCTGGGAAGAGGACGACTACATCTACGGCGGCCACAGCTTCACCGACCAGGAGATCGCCCTGATCTCCTATCCGAACAACAACATGTTCAAGGACGGTCCGGCGGTGCTGCTGGGGGCCTTCGCCCGCGAGCTGGGCGCCTATCGCCTGGCCGGCATGACGCCCGAGCAGCGGATCGAGGTCGCCTTGGCGCAAGGGTCCGTGATCCACCCGGAGAGCTACCGCAAGGAGTTCGCCTCGGGCGCCTCGGTGGCCTGGAGCCGGGTGCCCTGGTCCTTGGGTTGCTGCGCCCGCTGGAACGAGGACACCCGCAAGCAGCACTACCAGACCCTGGTCGGCATGGACCGCCGGATCGTGCTGGCCGGCGAGCACGCCTCCTACGTCGGCTGCTGGATGGAGGGCGCGCTGCTCTCGTCCATCGACGCCATCACCCGTCTGCACAAGCGCGCCCTAGAAGCATAGCGAGGAGGCTTGATCATGAGGAAGCTCATTCTGGCGGCCGCCGCGCTGGCGGCCTTCCCGGCCATGGCCCAGACCCCCGCGTCCGGCGGCGGCGACACCGGCGGCGGCATCGTGCGCGCGGCCAAGCCCGTGACCGGCGAGCAGGTCTATGTGCAGGTCTGCCAAGCCTGCCACATGGCCGACGCCAAGGGCGGGGCGGGGGCGGGGACCATTCCCGCCCTGGCCTCGAACCCTCGGCTGGCCGGCGCGGCCTATCCGATCATGATCGTCACCGGCGGCAAGGGCGCCATGCCCGGCTTCGTCGGGACCTTGAGCAACGCCCAGATGGCCGAGGCGATCACCTATGTGCGAACCCACTTCGGCAACGCCTACGCCAAGCCGGTGACGGAAGCGGACGTGGCCAAGATCGCCAAGCCGCCGGCCGCCGGCGGGCATTAGGGGGCTCAAATCCTCCCCCTAGCGGGGGAGGTGGCGCGAAGCGCCGGAGGGGGAAGTTCCGCTGAGCCTGCCTCTTCCCCCTCTGGGGGGAGGATTGAGCTCTCCCTTCCCCTCCGCCGCCAGCCGCGCGACCCCGCGAACCTTACAGAGGTTTCACTCGCCCCTTCCGGTCGCCCGTGACTGACTGCGGAAAACCTTGGGGATTTTCCATGATCAAACGCGCGGCGCCAGTGGCTTGCGTCCTGATGCTCTCTGTCGCCGGCGCCGCGCGCGCCGACGCCGTGGACGACATCGTCAAGCAGTACATGGCGGTTAGCCACATCCCAGGCGCGGCCGTGGCGGTGATCGAGAAGGGCCAGGTCACGAAGCTGGCGGGCTACGGCGTCGCCAACCTGGAGTTCGACGCCAAGGTCACGCCCGACACGCCGTTCCAGATCGCTTCGGCGACCAAGATCTTCACCGGCGTGATCCTGATGCGGATGGTCGAGCGCGGCGAGATCGGGCTGGACGCGCCGATCACCGACTTCATCCCCGACGCCCCGCCGACCTGGCGCGCGATCACCATCCGCCGGCTGGCCAACCACACCTCGGGCCTGCCCGAGGGCCTAGGCCTTCCGACCCAGGCCACCGCCCATGACACGGTCGCCGCCGCCATGGCCAAGCCGCTGGCCTATGAACCGGGCGCTGAAAGCCGCTATGGCCTGACCGACTTCGTCGTGCTGACCGCGATCCTCGAGAAGGTGTCGGGCCTGACCTTTCCCGACCTCCTGGCCCGCGAGATCAGCAAGCCGCTGGGCTTGACCCACACCGGCTTCACCATGACCGAGGAGTGGGGACCGGTGCGTAGCGGCGTACCGATCGGCGGCCGCGCGCAGGTCTATGGCTGGCGCGACGGCGTCCAGCGCGACGAGGCTTTCCTCTATCCGATCCGGACCTACGCGGCGGGCGGCCTCTATAGTTCGGCGCGCGACCTGGCGAGCCTGTTCGCGGCGATCGAACAGCATCGCCTGCTGTCTGCCGAAAGCTTTCGGATTCTGACCACGCCCACGCCGCTCACCGATGGCCGCAAGGGCGCGTTCGGCGTGGGTTGGACCTCGGGCGTCTATCGCGGCGAGCCGGTGGTGGGGCATACCGGAGGTCCCGCGCTGGCGGACGTCCTCCACGTGCCTTCGCGCGATCTGACCATCGTGGCGCTGACCAACCAGCGGCGGTTCTTCGCGCTGCTGTCCCAATCCATCGCCGACCTCAAGCTGCCCGCGATCGCGCCGCGCGCGACGATCCCGGACCAGCGTCCCGAGCAGACGGCGAAGGCGCGGTCGGTCCTGGCTGACGCCGCCGCGGGCCGGTTGGACGCCGGAGCGTTCGACGCCGACCGGGGCAAGGATACGGTCGGGTTCCTGAAGGACTTCGGGCAGGCGCTGCTCGTCGCCGTGGGGCCGGTCCGGTCCGTGGAGGTCCTCAGCGACCGGGTGCTGGCGGAGGGCGTGGTCCGGCGGAGCTATCGCATCGAGTTCGAGCGGCGCCAGATGATCTGGATCGCCCGCGCCCTGCCGGACGGCCGGCTGATCGAGTTGCGGCCCGGCGAGGAAAACGACTGAGCCCCGCCGCTGGGCGACGGGGCTCTCTGTCATCCGGTAGGATCGTCTAGCGGGCCTTAGCCCACCTTCACCTTGCCATCCACGCGCCGGGCGATGCCCAGCGGGTTGTCGGTCTTCAGCTCGGCCGGCAGCAGGGCCTCGGGCAGGTTCTGGTAGCTGACCGGGCGCAGGAAGCGGGCGATGGCCAGGGTGCCGACCGAGGTCGTGCGGCCGTCGCTGGTGGCCGGGAACGGGCCGCCGTGGACCATGGCCGGCGCCACTTCCACGCCGGTGCCGAAGCCGTTCACGAGAATGCGGCCGGCCTTCAGCTCCAGGGTCGGCAGCAGGGCGGCGACGATCGGATGGTCGGCCTCGTCCATGTGGATGGCGATGGTCAGCTGGCCTTCGACGGCGGCGACGACCTTCTCCAGCTCGGCCTGGTCGGCGGCGCGGACCACGACCGAGGCCGCGCCGAACACTTCCTCGTGCAGATGCGGATTGGCCAGGAAGTCCTTGGCCGCGACGCTGAACAGGGCCGCGCGGCCGGTGTGGCTGCCGTCGGGGCCGGGGACGCCGCGCGCGACCGTGGTCACTTCCTTGGCTTGCGTCAGGGCCTCGACGCCGTGGGCGAAGGCCTTGCAGATGCCGGGGGTCAGCATGACCGAGGCCGGGGCCGCCTCGACCGCCTTGCCGGCGGCCTCGACGAAGGCGTCCAGCTCGGGGCCGTCGATCGCCAGGATCAGGCCAGGATTGGTGCA
>CAKZJK010000167.1 GCA_936942565.1 uncultured Caulobacter sp.
CGGTAAGGCGGGTCGGGGCGCGATATCAACAGGGTTTCGTCGTCTTAGAACTTGTAGCGAAGACCAACCATGTAGGTCGTTCCGCTCTGGGTCTGGTTGTAGAGATACTCGTTCTGACCCCAGAACTGGGTGTCCTTCTGGTTCGTCAGGTTGATCGCGTTCAGCGTGAGCTGCAGCGCGCTCGAGACGTTGTAGAAGGCCGAGGCGTCCACATAGGTCGATCCCTGGAAGCCCCGCGTGCTGGCGCTCATCGGGCTGTCGTTGTGACCGGTGAACCACTTGTTGCGATGGCTCATGGAGCCGCGCAGGCCCCATTGCTCGGTCTCATAGTAGAGCGTGGCGTTGTAGCTGGTGTTCGAAATGCCAGTCAGGGCTTCGTCGGCGTCGACATAGGTATAGTTCACGACCGCGCCCAGCTTGTCGAACGGCGCCGGCAGGAACGAGAATTGGCCCTGCGCGGCCAGTTCCACGCCGGTCAGCTGCTTCGTGCCAGCGACGTTGATCGGCATCTCGAACTCTTTGACGATCGAGTTGGCCGTCGCGCCCGGGATCGTGGTGTAGGGCACGCCCGTCTGGCTGAACGGCACGTTCTCGAGCGTCTGCGTGCCGATGAAGTTCTTGATGCTCTTGTGGAAGACGCTCGCCGAGATCATCCCGTCCTGGCCGAAGTAGTACTCCGCCGCCACGTCGAGCGTGGTGTCCTTGAAGGGCTTCAGGTTGGGGTTGCCGCGCGAGGCCGTGATGTCGCCACTGTCGGCTTGGAACGCGCTGCCCTTGGCCGCCATCGAGCCCAGGCTCGGACGGTTCAGGTTTTGGGTGGCCGCGAAGCGCACCTGGACCTCGGGGGTCAGCTCGATCACGGTGTTGAGGGCCGGAAGGACGCCGGAATAGCTGCCCTTCACGTCCGTTGTGCCCAGATAGGCGTAGCTGTCGCCCTGGATCCAGCCGGTGCCGTGGGTGTCGGTCTGATAGCCCCGCAGGCCGATATTGCCGCGGAACCGCTTGCCCATCAGCTGGCTGTCCCAGTCCGCCTGGACGTATTCGGACACCGTCTCTTCCGAGGTCTCGTAGACGTTCTCGATGTCCTGCAGCGCGCCGCCCGTGCCGTCCTTGTTGGGGCCGAAGCGGTGGTACTCGTTGTACTTGGCGAAGGTCTTCTCGTAGTCGCCCACCAGCCACGAGCCGAACTCGTTGGTGAACACCGAGGTGACGTCGGCTACCGACTTGCCGCGCATCTTCGACCGGGTTCCGTTGACGTTGTCGTCATAGAACAGATCGCGGCCGCCTTGCGTGAACTTGTGGTAGGCCACGCCAGCGCGCAGGCTCCACACGTCGTTCAGTTCGTACTTGGCGTTCAGCACGCCTTCCTTCAGCTCAGACTGGTTGTTGAAGCCGCGATAGTAGAAGGAATCCAACGCGTAGTTGGCCGGGTCGGTGGCGTCGAAGTTCGGATATGAGAACGTCGCCGATTGGCCGTCCGCGCCGTAGTTGGCGATCATATTGCCCTTGGCGCGCATGTAGAGCTTGTCATCGTAGGGCGTCTTGTAGGTCGACTTTTCGTAACCGACGTGACCGTCGATCGTGAGACGGTCTGACAGGTCCCACTTGCCGGTCAGAGCGACCTGGTCGAAGCGGTTCTTGTTGAGCGACCGGCGATGCTCGCTGCCGAAGGTCGTGCCGGTGACGTCGAGCAAGGTGACGTAGTTGCTGCTGTCCCAGGCCAGGTTGTTGATCACCGAACCCTTCTGGAACTGCGACGGCCAGACTCCCCCCGCCGGCGTGTCGAACGCGAAGGATTTCGTCCCGGAGCCCAGCGGCCGCGTGGCCAGATGATACTCGTTGCGGTGGGTCGTGAACTCGCCGTGCAGGACGTCGAGCGTCAGCAGGAGATTGTCCACCGGCCGCCATTGCACGGCGCCCGTCAGGCCCAGACGCTCGGCCTTGGAGTTCCAGGACGAGATGCGGTTGCCGTCCGCGATATACAGATCGCCGGACAGGAACTTGGCTTGCTGAGCCGCGGTCAGGCGGGAGATGTCCAAGCCGTTGGTGACCAGCTTCTGCATGTCTGAGGCGGACAGCTTGTCGTAGTTGTAGGTGTTGTGGCCCTGCTCGGTGGTTTCGCGCTTGCTGTAGGCGACCGAGACCGCCACGCCGAACCTGTTGTCCCAGTTCTGGCTGAACAGAGCCGCGATGCGCGGCTGGGTGTCCTTGGTGTACTGGTTGGTGCCCAGCTTGACGGACACGGCGCCCTTGCCGCCCGTCGGATAGTCAAAGGGCTTGCCGGTGAACAGTCCGACCGTGCCGGCCATGCCGCCCTCGTTCTGGGCGGCCTGGAAAGTCTTCTCGACTTCCACCTTCGAGAACAGCTCCGACGCGAAGATGTTGAAGTCGAACGCGCGGTCTCGCGAGCGCTGGCCGCGGCTGTCCTGCGCCGAGTCGACGTTGCCCAGCACCTCCATGCCATTCAACTGAACGCGGGCGAAATCCGGACCCAGGCCGCGCAGCGAGATACGACGACCTTCGCCGGCCTCGCGGTTGATCTGCACGCCCGGCAGGCGCTGCAGCGACTCGGCCAGGTTCAGCTCCGGGAACTTCGCCATGTCCTCGGCGACGATCGCGTCCTTCTGGATCACCGATTCACGCTTGATGGCGCGCGCGTCCGCTAGGGACTTGCGGAAGCCGGTGACGACGATCGCATCGATCGTGTCGCTAGAGGCGGCCGCGTCGGACGCTTGCCGAGCGAAAGCGGCCGTGGCCGTGGCGTCCGCCGCGAGAACGGCGACGGTGCACAGCAGACAGCTCTTCAAGTTCGGCCCCCAGGTCCGAACGGTACGTAACTTCAGCATAAGAATCCCCTGCCCGAACTGGTATGGACCAGAGGCTTTAAGCAGGTTGCGACGACAGCCACGTGACAGTCCGCCCGGTCATCGGAAAATTCCCGAGGTGATGGCGTAGCTTTAGTCCGAGAAGGGAGTTTTCGCGCGAAGCGGAGCGAATGACCGGCTCGACCGCCGAGGCGGCCTTCACACCTTCAGACCGCGACGCACCTAGAAAAAACCAGCACCGGCCGACTTTTGGACTATACCAAGAATAGTCCCGTCGTTCTCAATCGACTGGCCGACGAGGACAAGGGACGCCTTATCGCGTGATCGCCTCGCCGTTGGCGCCGACGCGCAAGGATGGCCCCAAAAGGGCGCTACGGGCCGCGAAGTCCTCAAGAATAGCTTGCCGTTCCGGGGTGCTGGCGAGGCGGGGGAAACCGCGCGTCTCCATGTCGTGGGGGCCGCCACGCCCGATCTCATTGAGAACGATCGGCTCGAAACGCAAACCGACCGCGCGGCCGCCCTCGAACACACACTCGGCGAAGACGCTCGTCCAGGCGGATGGCGGATAGGCGCCTGGGGGTTTCTCCGTCTGGAAGATGAAGTTGCCCAGGCCGTACAGAAGCGGCGCGCCACGATAAATCTCCGCGCCCTGAAGCACGGGAGCGCCGTGTCCGACGAAGACGGCCGCGCCGGCGTCGACGCAGCGCCGCGCCAGGTCACGCTGCCACGACGGGACGTCCTCCATGGCCGGCTCCCAGTCGTGATTGTGCTGATAGGCGATCACCACCTGGGCTGTCCGCCGCGCCTCGGTGATCGAGGCGAGCACGCGGGCGAGGTCCTCCGCCAAGGGCTCTCCGGACAATCCGCGCCGCAGCTCGTTCACGCCGGGGCGGTTGGGGGTCGCCGCGCCGCCTTCCCTCACCTTTCCCGTCGCGAAGGCGACGAGCGCGACCGAACCGGCCGGCGTTTCGCGATAGCCAGGCGCCGCCGCGGCGGCGAGGTCGGGGCCGGATCCCGCGAACGCGAGGCCCTGGCGGCCGACCGCATCCACCGTATCCAGGATTCCTCCGGACCCGAGGTCGAACGCATGGTTGTTCGACGTGGCGACCAGATTGATTCCCAGGTCATCGAGCACGCCGAGAACCTCGGGTTCGCCGGCGTGCACCGTGAGGCCTTCCCGGGTCGGCGCGCCAGCACGGGGCCCCCGGATGACGGTTTCGAGGTTGGTGAAGCAGGCATCGTTGCGGCGCAGGCGCGCTCGCAAGGCCGCGCGGCCCGGCCACGCGTCGCCGTCGACGACATGCTCGATCAGGGCCTGGCCCAGAAAGGCGACGCGCAAGACGCGAGGCTTGGCAATGGCGGGGCGCGCCAATAGTCCCGCCGCGGCCGCCAACAGGTTCCTACGGTTCATGCCCTCTCCTCGACTTGCGCCGATCATAGGTTGGGAGCCTTCGAGGCGGCCACCCCATGACGCCGTGACATGTCGCGATACGGGGGATGGATGACCGACGCGCGGCGCCCGAGAAGCGAGCGGCGACCCATACTTAATATGCATAAAGGTTATTCACCCCATGCACTACGCGCATAGGTCGATCAGTCGACCCAATGCCATTGCGCGTCGAAACAAGCGCCACCTAGGCTTGAAACAGTGAGGGTAACCGCGCGGTCGGCGCGGGTAATAGACGATAATGAGGGGGTAGAATGACCGTGTTGAACCCGCGCGCCCTGCGCGCCGGAGCCGCTTACGCCGCCCTGATGGCGGGGATGATCACCGCGCCAGCCATGGCTCAAGTCGCCGCGCCCGCCGCGACGCCGTCCGCCGACGTGGTCGAGGAGATCATCGTCGTAGGCTCTCGCATTCAGCGGAAGGACGCTGACTCCGTCGGCGTCGTCACGACGCTGACCGAGCAGGACATCAAGCAGTCGGGCGCCGGTTCGGTCGGTGAGCTCCTGCAGAAGTTGCCTTCGGCGGGCGTCAGCCTCAGCAGCAACGGTACGCAAGGCACCTCGTACGGCGCCAGCTCGATCAACCTGCGCTACCTCGGCGGCGCCGAGGGCAGCGGCAATCGCGTTCTGGTGCTGGTCGATGGCCACCGCTGGGTCGACGGCGTCGGCCAGCGCGGCTTCCGCGACTTCGTCGATCTGAACACGATGCCGCTGGGCATGATCGAAGGCGTCGAGGTTCTGAAGGACGGCGCCTCGGCCATCTACGGCGCCGACGCGATCGCCGGCGTGGTCAACATCAAGACCGCCCGCGACTTCGACGGCCTCAAGACGCAGGTCAAGGTGGGCGGCACGACGCACGGCGACGGCCAGACCTATTCGGGCGTCGCCAACTTCGGCAAGCGGTTCGACAAGAGCGCGCTTCTGGTCTCGCTGAGCTACGTCAAGGACAAGTCGATCCTGACCTCCTCGCGTGACCTGACCCGCGTCACGCTGGTTCCGGCCACCGCGCCGGGCACCAGCCCCAACGGCCTCTTCATCCTGCCAGGCCTGTCGAACAACGCCTATTTCGGCACGGCGTCGGGCTTCGCCTCGTCGAGCGCGCCGGTGGCGTTCAACGCGGGCGCGACGATCGGCGCGGGCAGCCTGGCCGATAGCGCGTTCCACACCGCGGCGTTGCCCGGCGACTACTACAACACCCAAGCCCAGGGCATCTATTCGACCGGCCCCAGCGAACGCTATGGCGTCTACGCCCGCTGGACGACCGATCTCACCGACAAGGTTCGCTTCAAGGGCGAGATCCTGTTCAACGAGCGCAAGTCCGATCAGCTGTTCTCGCCGGTCCTGCTGGACATCGGCGGCTCGGCCGGCACGATCCGCGGCTTCTCGATCGGCGCCAACCAAACCTACAACCCGTTCGGCACGGCCAACGGCGTCCCGACGGCCAACGCGGTGGGCTTCGCCGCCAATTCGGCCTGGCGCATCCGCAAAGTCATGACCGAGGTCGGCAACCGCGACAACGTCCAGGACGTGAAGACCTATCGCGTCGCCGGCGGCTTCGACGGTGAGTTGAACCTGCTGGGCCGCGACTGGAAGTGGGACGTCTACGCTCTCTACTCCAAGAACAAGATCGACAGCGAAGCGCGCAACGGCGTCAACTACGACAAGCTGGCGCTCGGCCTGGGCGCCAACTGCGCCACGACGGCCGGGTGCGTGCCGATCAACCTGTTCTCGGGCATGAGCGCCGAGCAGGCGGCCTACATTCGCTACACCGCCCGCGAGTCCAACCAGACGGAAATCTACGATCTGTCGGCCAACATCACGGGCGAACTGTTCCAGCTGCCGGCCGGCCCGCTCTCGATCGCCGCGGGCTACGAGCACCGCCAGAACAAGGCGTCCGACAGCCCCGATCCGTTCGTCAACGCGCTGCCGACCAACATCCCGACGCCGGCGTCGGGCTCGGCCTTCGCCAGCAACACCACGACGACGGCTCAGACCCGTAGCCCGACCAAGGGCCAGTACAAGCTCGATGAAGTCTACGCCGAAGCCGCGATCCCGTTGCTGAAGGACGTTCCGCTGGCCAAGTCGCTGGATATCAGCCTCGCCGCTCGTTACTCGGACTACGACACGGTCGGCGGCGACAGCACGCTCAAGGCCGGCCTCGGCTGGCGCCCGATCCAGGACATCCTGGTGCGCGGCACCTATGCCCAGGGCTTCCGGGCACCGTCGATCCTGGAGCTTTATCAAGGCGGTCGCCAGACCAGCTTCCAGGGCACGGACCCCTGCAATGGCGGCGCCTCGGCCAATCCGAACCTGCCCGGCTGCGTCGGCGTGCCGACCGGCTATAATCAAGCCAACTACAACCTGAACGGCCTGATCGCTGGCACGATCTCCGGCAATACCAAGCTGAAGGCCGAGACGGCGGACACCTACAGCGCCGGCGTCGCGATCAAGCCGCGCTTCGCGCCGGGCCTGAGCCTGACCGTCGACTGGTATCAAATCACCGTCCACGACGCGATCGCCAGCCAATCGGCCACCCAGATCCTGAGCCTCTGCGCCCAGCGTGGCGGCATCTTCTGCGACCTGGTCACCCGCGACGCTTCGACCGGCGCCATCACCAACCTGCTTCAGGGCGTCCAGAACCTCGCCGAGATCAAGACCTCGGGCGTCGACAGCACCCTGCGCTACGAGTTCAGCAACGATCTGGGCCGCTTCGCCGCGGTGCTCGACACCTCG
>CAKZJK010000168.1 GCA_936942565.1 uncultured Caulobacter sp.
TAGGCCGCGTGACGGAGGGGGCGCTACCGCCCGCTTTGCGAGGGTGCTACCCCTCCCCCATGGTCCATCCCGTCTTCGACAACCTGCCGACCACGATCTTCGAGCGCATGAGCGGCCTGGCCCGCCAGCATGGCGCGATCAACCTGGGTCAGGGGTTTCCCGACGACCAGGGGCCGCTTCCCGTCCGCGACGCCGCGGCGCGGGCGCTGATCGAGGGCTCCAACCAGTATCCGCCGATGCGCGGCCTGCCGGAGCTGCGCGCGGCCGTCGCGGGGCACTATGGGCGGACGCAGGACCTGCGGCTCGATCCCGACGCCGAGATCACCGTCACCTCCGGCGCGACAGAGGCCCTGGCAGCGGCGTTCCTGTCGCTGATCTCACCGGGCGACGAGGTGGTGCTGTTCCAGCCGCTGTACGACGCCTACCTGCCGCTGGTGCGCCGCGCGGGCGGGGTTCCGAAGCTGGTCCGCCTTTCCCCGCCCCATTGGCGCTTCACCCGCGAGATGTTGGAGACCGCCTTCTCGCCGCGCACGAAGATGGTGGTGCTGAACAGCCCACTGAATCCCGCCGGCGTCGTCACGCCTGACGAGGACCTAGCCTTGCTGGCCGAGTTTTGCGTCCGACACGACGCGATCGCCGTCTGTGACGAGGTCTGGGAGGCGGTCGTCTTCGACGGCCGCCGCCACCGGCCGCTGATGACCTTCCCCGGCATGCGCGAGCGCGGGTGGGGCCGGATCATCAACATCCGGCAAGCTGTTTGGCATGACCGGCTGGAAGGTCGGGTTCCTATGCGCCGCGCCTCCGCTGACCCGCGCCTTGGCCGCCGCCCACCAGTTCCTGACCTTCACGACGCCGCCCAACCTGCAGGCGGGCGTGGCCTGGGGTCTGGAGCATCACCGCGGCTGGTTCGACGACATGCCGGCCTCCCTGCAACGCTCGCGCGATCGCCTGACCGCCGGCCTGCGCGCCGCCGGCTATGTCGTGCTGGAGAGCCAGGGGACCTATTTCCTGAACGTCGATCTGGCCGCCTCGGGGATCGCGCTGGACGACGTGATGTTCTGCGAGCGCTGCGTCACCGATTTCGGCGTCGCGGCCATCCCGGTGTCGGCGTTCTTCGCGGAGAATGCGGTGACCACCGTCGTCCGCCTGTGCTTCGCCAAATCCGACGCGACCCTGGACGCGGCGGTCGAGCGCCTGGCGGCGGCGCGAAAATAACCCCTCTCTCTTCGAGAGAGGGAGGGGCCCATGCGCAGCATGGGAGGGTGAGTGCCCACCCTTTCCGGACAAGGCAGGAACTAACGCGACAAAAGGACTTTCAGAGGACTCGCGGTCAACCGGGTCACCACTCACCCTCCCACCGCTTCGCGGCGGGCCCCTCCCTCTCTCGAAGAGAGAGGGGTTCTTATCAGCCCACGACCTCGCGCGTCCGGCTCAAGCAGCGGTCCATGACCGACAGCAAATTCCGCAGGTCGATCGGCTTGGCCACGTGGGCGTCGCAGCCGGCGTCGAGGCAGGTCTTGATCTGGGCCGACATCACGTCGGCGGTCAGGGCGATGACCGGCAGGCGATAGAAGCGCGGGTCCAGGCGGAGGCGACGCGTGGCCTCCAGGCCGTCCAGCACCGGCATGTTGACGTCCATCAGCACGAGGTCGATCGGCCGCTCCGCCAGCACGTCCAGCGCCACCTGGCCGTTCTCGGCCTCGACCAGCTCGCAGTCGAACGGCTCGAGGAACAGGCGGATGACCCGGCGGTTGACCGGATGGTCGTCGACCACCAGGACGCGGCGACCGTGCAGGGCGGCGAAGCCCTCGGCCGCCTCGGCGGCGTCCTCGGC
Organism: uncultured Caulobacter sp.; assembly: GCA_936942565.1. Taxonomy (GTDB): domain Bacteria; phylum Pseudomonadota; class Alphaproteobacteria; order Caulobacterales; family Caulobacteraceae; genus Caulobacter. Next base: position 1,835 of record CAKZJK010000168.1, read on the forward strand.
GCCGGTGGTCGCCTCGGCGTGCTCGGCCGGGTCGACCAGCATCTCGATCGTGAAGACCGAACCGCGGCCCTCCTCGCTCTCCACCTTGATCTCGCCGCGCATCATCTTGACCAGGCGCCGGGTGATGTTCAGACCCAGGCCCGTGCCGCCGAAGTTGCGGGTCGTCGAGGCGTCGGCCTGGGTGAAGGGGCTGAACAGCTTGGCGATCGTCTCCGGGCTCATGCCGATGCCGGTGTCGGAGACCCGCAGGCGCACGCGCACCCGGCCGTCATCTTCCGGATAGCAGGCCAGGCCGACCTCGACCTTGCCCTCGGTGGTGAACTTCAGGGCGTTCGAGACGAGGTTCGTCAGGCACTGGCGCACCCGCACGCCGTCGAACATCAAGGGGCCGGGCGCCTCGCTCTCCAGGCGGAACGACAGGGCCACGCCCTTCTCGCGGGCGGTGGGCTGGTAGCCGCCGACCAGCCGCGCGCAGCTTCCCACGAGGTCGCCCGTGGTCGGGGCGATCTCCAGCTTGCCGGCCTCGATCTTGGAGAGGTCGAGGATGTCGTTCAGCAGCACCAGCAAGGTGTCGCCGCTGTCGAGGATCAGGTCGATCTGCTCGCGCTGCTCGGGCGTCAACGTGTCGGTGCGCAGGGCCTGGGCCAGGCCCAGCATGCCGTTCAGCGGCGTGCGCAGCTCGTGGCTCATCACGGCCAGGAAGGCGGACTTGGCCTGGTTGGCGGCCTCGGCCCGCTCCTGGGCGCGCTTCAGGCGGCCCGAGGCGCGGCGCTGGTGCAGCGCCCAGCCGACGCCGCCGGCGACGAGCACCGCCAGCAGCAGGGCGATGACGGCCGAAGCGCGAACCAGGCTGCGCGACAGGCGCACCTGCTCGCCCAGGCGGCGGCTCTCGTCGCGCTTGGCGCGCAGCTCGCCGTCCAGGGCCGCCGACATCTCGGCGACATTGCGGGCGTTCCGCCGAGCCGTGCTCAAGGCGTCGGCCTTGCGCCAGGCGTCGAGCTCGCGGAAGGCCTGGGCCGAGCGGCCCTCGGCCTGGTCGATATAGGCCTTGATCAGGGACTCGGCGGCGAGGTCGCGGGGCCCCAGGGCGTCCGGAATGGCCTGCATCCGCTGGAGATCGGCGCGCGCCGCCGACGCCTTGCCCAGCTGCGCCAGGGCCGTCGCCCGACGGCTCAGCATGACCACCTGCAGGCGCCGCTCCGGCCGGTCGACCACCGCCTTGGCGTCGGCCAGGCAGTCCAGAACCTCCTGGGGCTTGTCGGCCAGGGTGGCGATCTTGGCGCAGAGATAGCGATCCCAGGTCACGAGATCCGCGTCGCCGGAGCTGGCGACCCAGCGATGGTGCAGGGCCGCGAAACGCCGCGCCTGCTCGATCGCCCCCAGGTCGGCGGCGGTGTAGGCGATGTCGTAGAGCCGCTCGATCTTGCGGATGAAGAAGACGTCGCCCTCGTCCATGTCGGCCGCGCGGGCCATGTGCTCCAGCGCGCCCTCCTTGTCGCCCATGTCGGCCAAGGTGTAGCTGTGGATCTGGTGAAGCTCGGCGAGAACAGGCTGGGCGATCTCGTCCTGGCGTTCGGCCTCGTTGGTCAGCTCGGTCGCCAGCCGCGCGGCGTCGCGCCAGCGGCCCACCTGGCCCAGGTGCCGCACGCGCTCGATCCCGGCCATCAAGCGGATATCGGGACCCGACTTGTCCATGAACCGCGCCCAGTCGGCGTCGGTGAACACGCGGAAGCCCTGGGTCTCGTGCCGGAGGGCCAGGGTCTCGAGGTCGACCAGGGCGGCCAGCGCCGGGTCGTTGTCGCGCCGCGCCACCGCTCGCGCGCGCTCGGCCCAGGCGTCGAAACGTCGGCGCACCTGATTGCTCTTGTAGGCGTAGAGCACCCGCCAGATGTCGTAGAGCCGTTCGCGGCCGTGTTCCGTCAGGGCGATCCGCCCGGCGCGCTCGACGTCCTGGTTGTCGAAGGATGGGCGCGGGTTGTCCACGCCGACCTTGCGGCTCAACTGGTCGAGGCGCTGGTCCAGGGACGCGCCCGATTGGGCCTGGGCGGCGCCGGCCGCCAAGGCTCCCATCAGGACCAGTGAAATCAAGAAACGCCGCAAGACCGAACACCCCGGAATTCGGGCCACGTTTCGCGGGAACAGATGTAGGACGCGTTAAGCCTACCGCTCCGCGAGCGGCGTCAGATGGTCGCCCCGCCGTCGATGACCAGCGCCTGGCCGGTCATGAAGCTGCCCGCCTTCGAGGCCAGGTACACCGCCGCCCCCGCGAGCTCGTCCGGCTCGCCGATGCGGCGCAGCGGCACGCCTTGGGTCGATCGCTTCAGGGTCTCGGGATTTTCCCACAGCGCGCGGGCGAAGTCGGTGCGGATCAGGCCCGGCGCGATGCAGTTGACCCGCACGTTGTCGGGTCCGAATTCGTGGGCCAGGTTGCGGGCCAGCTGGAAGTCGGCGGCCTTGGAGATGTTGTAGGCGCCGATGATCGTGTTGCCGCGCAGGCCGCCGATCGAGGACACGATGATGATCGCCCCGTCCTTGCGCGCCCGCATCTCCGGCGCGACCATGCCGATCAGCCAGTGATTGCTGATGATGTTGTTGTCCAGGATCTTGCGGAACTGGTCGTCGGCGATCCCTTCCATCGGGCCGTAATAGGGATTGCTGGCGGCGTTGCAGACGCAGATGTCGACCTGGCCGAACGCCTCGCGGGTCTTGTCGACCAGGTTCCGCAGCTCTTCCTTGGAGGCGATGTTGGCCGGGATCGCGATGGCCGTCCCCGCGCCGTGCTTGGCGTTGATCGCCGCGGCGACCTCTTCGCAAGGGCCCGCCTTGCGCGAGGAGATCACCACCTTGGCCCCGTGCTCGGCCATCCGCTCGGCGATCGCCTTGCCGATCCCGCGCGAGGACCCGGTGATGATCGCCACCTTGCCGGAAAGGTCGAAGAGGTTCACGGCGCGCTCCCTAAACGTTTGTTTGAATTGCGCGCACAGTGGGACGAGGGAGACGCGGGGTCAAGGTTAGGTTCGCGTGACCGACACACTCTAAAATCCGCCTTCCTGGGCCTTGTGCCCAGGACCCATCGTTCAGCTCGCAAAAGGTCTGACGGACGCTTCGGCCTTTCGGCCTAGCCTAAAACAGAGAACCAGAGTTCGCCGCAGCCATGGGTCCTGGGCACAAGGCCCAGGAAGGCGACTGAATAGAAGCTGAGGATGGAGCCAGAGCAGTCTCCTACAGCGCCACCGCGGCCGTGTTCGGCGGGGGCGGGCCGTACTTGTTGTCGCGCGGCTGGCCCAGGCTGCAGCCGACCCACAGGGTGAAGGCCAGCCAGATGGCGAAGGCGATGAAGCACGAGACGAAAAGGCCGCCCAGAGCGGTCAGCGCCGCGATCTCGGGCTCGCCGTTCGTCAGGGCCGCGATCGCGGGCATCACGCCGACCGACAGGGCCGAGCCCATGATCAGGACGGGACCCAGCACCCACGGCAGCACTTGCCACCAGCCGGTCTGACCCATGTCGTGCAAGCGCTTGGCGTGAATGCAGACGCTGGAATAGATCGTGGCCAGGCTGATGACGGCGCCGATCACGGGCAGCCAGCCCAGCGCCACGTTCACGCCCAGCAGGACGAGCCAGCCGATCCAGAACGCCTGCCGGCCGATGCGGCCCTCCGGCGACAGGAACAGGGTCTTCCAATCCATCTCAAGTCTCCAATCTCGACTCCATAGGTAGGAGCCGACGACCCGCTGATGAAGTGAAAAGCGGGTCATGACCAAGACTTAATGGCGTTCGGCCGTAACGGCTGCGCTTCTCGTCAAATTTTCGCAAAACCTTTCGTGAGGATCGCCATGAGCGAGTTCCATGAGGCGCGCCTGCCCGCGCGCCTGGCGTTCGGCTGCGCCGGCGGCGTCGAATGGCGCACCGATATCGTCGCCCTGGCCTCGGGCGACGAGCGGCGCACCAGCGCCTGGACGCGCGGCCGTCGGCGCTACCTGATCGCCACCGCCACTCGCCCTCTGGATGAGCTTGCCGAGCTCCTGGCCTTCTTCGAGGCGCGGCGGGGACGGCTGGCGGGGTTCCGGTTCCGGGATCCCGCCGACTTCAAGTCGTGCGCGCCCTCGGCCCAGCCTGCCGCGACCGACCAGGCGATCGGGACGGGCGATGGCGCCCACAAGGCCTTCCAGCTGATCAAGACCTACGGGACCGGCGCGACCGCCCTGGCGCGGCCGATCGCCAAGCCGGTGTCGGGCACGGTCAAGGTGGCGGTGGCGGGCGTCGCCCTGGCGGCCGGGGCGTTCTCGGTCGACGCCGCGACCGGCCTCGTCACGCTTTCCGCGGCCCCGGCGGCCGGCGCGGCGGTGACGGCGGGCTTCGAGTTCGACACGCCGGTGCGCTTCGACACCGACCGACTGGACATCACCCTCGAAGGCTTCGCCGCCGGCCGCGTCAGCGCCTGCGGCCTGATCGAGGTGCGCGACTGATGCGGGCGCTTCCCGAGGGGATCGACCTTTCCCGCCTGTGTCACGCCTGGATCGTCGAGCGGGCCGATGGCGTCAGGCTGGGCTTCACCGACCACGACCGCGACCTCGTCGTCGACGGCGTGACCTGCAAGGCGGGCGGTGGCTGGAGCCCTGGCGCCAGCGAGGCCGGGGTCGGCTACGCGCCGGCTCAGGCCGCGGCGCTGGGCGTGCTGGACGACGCCGGGATCTCCGAGGCCGACCTGGACGCCGGGCTCTATGACGGCGCCAAGGTCTCGGCCCTGCGCGTCGACTGGAGCGCGCCGAGCCGCCTCGTACGCCTGTGGACCGCGACGATCACCGCGCTCGGCCGCGAGGGCCAGGCGTTCAAGGCGACGCTCGCGGGACCGGCGGCGGCGCTGGAGCGCGCGGCGGGCCGGACCTTCACCCGGCTGTGCGACGCGCGGCTGGGGGACGTGCGCTGTGGCGTCGATCTTTCCGCCCATCCCGGCGCGACCTGCGACAAGCGCTGGACGACCTGCGTCGGCGCGTTCGGCAATGGCGACAACTTCCGAGGCTTCCCGACCGCGCCCGGCGAGGACTTCCTGACGCTGTATCCCGTAGAGGGTGAGCGGAATGACGGCGGGCGGCGGTGAGCCCCCATCTGGCCGCGCTCCGCGCGACCGTCCGCCCCCAGAGGGGGC
>CAKZJK010000169.1 GCA_936942565.1 uncultured Caulobacter sp.
TGCGGCGGCGGCAGCCGGCCGCCTTCGAACTCCGCCATCAGCTCCTCCTTGCGCGCCTTCATGCGCTCGCCGATGGCTTCGAGGTCCTCGTCGCCCTTCTTGGCTTGGGCGAAGAAGCCGCCGGGCTGCTCTTCTTCCTTGACGTGGTGCTTGATGTACTCGCCCAGGACCTTGACCTTGGCGTCGTAGAATTCCTGGCCAGGCTTCATCGCCTCGATCTCGGCGATCAGCTTCTTGGCCCCGTCGTGCTCGACATAGGCCTCGTCGATCAGATCATCCTCGACCTCGCCGCGGCTCTCCGGATAGAGGATTTCCTCCTCGATCTGCGTGTGAACCTTCAGCGCCAGGGCGATCTCGTTGAACAGCGCCAGCTTCTCGGCGTCGCTTTCCAGCTGCTCGTACTCGTCGAACATCTTCTCCACCTCGCGGTGATCCTGCTTGAGCAAACGGATCGCCAGCGGGTCGCGACGACCGGTGCGGCGGGTAGCCTTGCGGGCCTTGGCGGTCTTGGCCTTGGCGGACGAAGTCTTGGTGGCGGCGGCCATGTGAATCTCCTGATAGTCCCGACCGCCAACCAACACCGATGCGGCGCTCCACGTTCCAGCGCCGCCCAAGTCTTACATGCGAGGCATGTGCAGGAGGCCTAGTGGGGACGGGACGAACCCGCCAGCACCGCGTCCAGTTCGGCCGCCAGCGCCTCTATGCGGTAGGGCTTGACCAGCACCCGACGGCCCTCCTTGCTGGCCGCCGCCGCGGCGGCGCTGTAGCCGGTGGTCAGCACCACCGGCAGGTCCGGTCGCAGTCGGGAGATGTCTCGCGCCAGATCAAGGCCGCCGATATCGCCCGGCATGACCATGTCGCTGAACACCAGCTGGAAGCCGGGATCGGCCCTCAGGGCCTCCAGCGCGCTGGCGCCGTCGCCGACGCGCCTCACCTCGTAGCCGAGCTCGCGCAGCATCTCCTCGACCAGGTGGGCGACGCTGTCGTCGTCCTCCACCAGCAACACTCGCTGACGCTCGCCTTCCAGGAGACGCGGCCTCGACACCAGCGGCGTAGGCGCCACGAGCGCCTTGGTGGAACGCGGAATGCGCAGCCAGATGGTCGTCCCCTCGCCCAGCAGGCTGTCGACGCCGACCTCGCCGCCGGAAGCGCGCGCGAAGCCGTAGACCTGGGATAGACCCAGTCCCGTGCCCTTACCGACCGCCTTGGTCGTGAAGAACGGCTCGAACAGGCGGCTGATCATGTCCGGCGCGACGCCGACGCCGGTGTCGCGGATGGCGAGCCGAACCATGTCGCCAACTCCATCCGGGCGGCCAGAAGGTTCGTTGCGCGCCTCGATGGTGATCGTCCCGCCGTCGGGCATGGCGTCGCGGGCGTTGATGGCGATGTTGAGCACCGCCACCTCCATCTGCGAGGCGTCGACCTCCACCCGCCAGAGGTCCGGCGGCAATTGCATCCGCACCGTGACGTCTTCGCGCAAGGAGCGGTCCAGGATCGCCAGCATGCCCGAGAGTCGCTGACCGATGTCGACCACCTCGGGCTTCAGCGGCGAGCGGCGCGAGAAGGCCAGGAGCTGCTGAGTGAGACTGGCGCCGCGGTCGATCGCCTGGCGGATGCCGTCGCGCAGGCGGTCACGGCGCGCCGGGTCGGAGGTGCGCTCAAGGAGGTCGAGGCCGCTGGAAGCGACCATCAAAAGATTGTTGAAGTCGTGGGCCACGCCGCCGGTCAGCTGACCCATGGCCTCCATCTTTTGAGACTGACGCAGAGCGTCCTCGGCCTTTTCGCGCTCGCGGATCTCGGCCTTCAGCTTGCGATAGGCCTCGGCCTCGCGGGCGCTGGCCGCGCCCAGCACGGCGATCAGCAAGGCCGCCATCACGATCAGCAGGCCAAAGCCGGCATAGCGCATGACGCGCCGGCCCGGCGATTCCAGCACGGTGCGCAGATAGACCGAGCCCAGCACCGTGTCCCCCTCGGCCACCGGAGCGGTCAGCACCAGGCGAGCCCCCACGATCCGCGGAGGGCCCAGGACGTTGCGCTCCGGCGGCGGCGCGCCGGCGCGGGTGTAACCGGCGGCGAGAGCGCCTTGCATGTCGTAGGCGCCGACGGCCTCGACGTCGGGATTGGAGCTTTGCGCGCCGACATATTCGCGAGCGGCGGAGCGATCGTCGAAGGCCAGCGGCGCGGCCATGCTGCCGGCCAGGATGCGCAGTTGCACCTCCGCCTGCCGCAGCTTCTCCTGCTGGCCGGCGCGCTCGTTGTAGATGGCCATGGCGAAGGCGGCGGCGACAATGGCCACGGCCAGCCCAACCGCCATGGAGACGGTCAAGGCCGGTCGCCAGCGCCGGCGCGGACCCGTCGCCTCGCTCATCGCCCGCCACCGCCGCGGGGCGTGGAGAGCGACAGCAGCTTGGAGCTCACGGTCAGCCCCTCGGCCTGGGCCGCGTCCACGCGGATCTCGAACCGCACCCTGCCGCCGACGCTCACGAACTGGATCATGGCGCCCGGCGCGTCGAGGCCATCGTCGGCGACGGTGAGGATGGGACGGCCCGCGACCGCCGCCAGCATCTCCCGAGGCGTCTGCCCGCGTGACGCCGCGACAAACAGCACGTGACAGTCCGCGGTCTTCGAGACCAGCGGCAGACGGGTCACGGTCATCGGGTGATCGCCCACGCGGGCCTCGTTCGTGAAACGCTCGATCGCCAAGCCGAAGGGATCCTGACCGCCGATGCAAAGCCGAAACGGGCTGGCGGTCGTCTCGAACGCCGTGTCCGGCCAGACGACGAAGGCCGGAAACTTGGCGAGATGGCTGGCCTTGATCGGGTAGCCGCCCTGGCGCGGGTGATGGTGCTCATGAGGTTCGCGCGCGCCATCACCAGCCTGGGCGACGCCGCCCATCAGGCATAGGGCGACCGCCGCCGCGGCGGGAAGCCAACGGAGCTGGCCACGCCCTCCTCGCGTCAAACGCGGGCCGCTGGGCGACACGCCCAAAACCATACGCCAGTCCCCTCCGCGCTCCGAACATCGACTCGATCGCCCGATGCATCAACGGCCATGCCGTCGATCCTGTTCGAGCTTCGCCCAGGACCAGCTTCGAATGATCGTACCGAACCTGCCAAGCTCCAAGCCTAGCCGTTCGATCCCATTCCCGTGACATTTTGGAGGCAAGCGGCGCCGCGCGCCAAAAAAGCAAAAAGCCCGGGGCGGACCCCGGGCTTTTCAAAGGCTTGCGATGGTACCAGCTCTCGGGCTCGAACCGAGGACCTCTAGATCCACAATCTAGCGCTCTAACCAACTGAGCTAAGCCGGCTCATCGCGAGGCGTTGTCTTTAGTGAAATCGTCCTCCGGGATCAAGCGCCGATCCGGAGGTTTTCGGTACGAAAACGCACCGCGCCGGAACTCGGCGTCAAAAGAAAACGCCCCGGAGCCGAAACTCCGGGGCGTATCTTGGTCGCGGTGTGGATCCAGGCCCTATTGCGGGACTTGGAACACCAGCGGGACGGTCACCTGGCCACCGTCGACGGGCGCGCCGTCGAGGGTCTTGGGCTTCATCCGGAACAGGCGCGACAGACGCAGAGCCGCGTCGCCGAAGCCCATGTCCGCCGGGTTCTCGGAGACCACCGAGCAGCTTTCCAGCGTACCCTTCGCCGTGACGGTGCACGAGATCGTCGCCTTGCCGCTGACTTCCATCCGCTGAGCGCGGTCGGGGAAGTAGCGGGCCATGTCGTCCGCGCTGGGCTTACGGGCCCAGTCAGGACGGGTCACGACCGAGGCGCGAGCCGGCGGGTTCGTCGGAACCGGCGGAGCCTGCGAGATAACCGGCGGAGCGGTCGTCTCGACCCGCTTTTCAACGGGCGGGATCGGCAGCGGCGGCGGCGGCGTCACGTCCGGCGGCGGAGCCACCGGGGGACGCGGCTGGACCACGGCCGGAGGCGGCGGCGGTTCGTTGGTCGGCGGAGGCGGCGGAGGGGGCGGCGGAGGCGGCGGCGGCGGCGGAGGCAGCTCCACAACCGTCGCGTCGTCCGAGTACTCCTGGAACACCGCTTCGAACTTCTGCTTCGCCAGGTAGGCGAAGAGCAGTCCGTGCAGACCCACCACGACAACCAGGGAGATGCCTAGCGGCCCCAATCCCTTTTTGCGACGCGGACCGTCCGAGGTGAGCGGATCGTAGTGGCGATGCTCGGGCGTTTGTTGTTCAGCCATGCAGCACCCCTACTAGCTATCATCCCGTCCAACGAGAGCCACGCTGTAGAAGCCGTTATCCTGGAGGGTGTTCATAACCTCCATGAAAGCCCCGTAGCGAACCTTTTCGTCGGCCCGGATGAAGATGCGCTCCTTGGTGGGATCGCGGCGGCCCATGCTCTTGGTAATATCCAAGCCCAGCTCATCGATGCTGGTCTCGTTGTCGCCAAGATAGAGCTGACCCGATTCCTTGATCGTGACGTAAACCGGCTTGGAAGGAGGCGGCGACGATTTCGCCACCGCCGACGGCAGGTTCACCTCGATCGACACGGAGGCGAGCGGAGCGGCCACCATGAAGATGATCAGAAGGACCAGCATAACGTCCACGAAGGGCGTAACGTTGATCTCACTGTTCTGTTCGACGTTGAACCTGTCGCCCCCACCGCCTGAGAGTTTGGCGGCCATGGGTGTTACGCCCCCTTGTCGAGCTGACGCGAGATGGCGTTCATCAGTTCAGCAACGAAACCTTCCGAGCGGGTGCCGTAACCCGAGATACGGGTCTGGAAGTAGTTGTAGAAGATAACGGCCGGGATAGCGGCGAAGAGGCCGATACCGGTGGCGAGCAGGGCTTCAGCGATACCCGGCGCCACGACGGCGAGGTTGGTCGTGTTGGTGTTCGCGATGCCGATGAACGACGTCATGATGCCGTACACCGTACCGAACAGACCGATGAACGGACCGGCCGAACCGACCGAGGCCAGGAACACCATGCCGCCCGACAGGCGCTTGGCCAGCGAGGCTTGCACCGCGTTGATGGCGTAGGTGGCGCGAGCCAGCGTCGAGTCACGGTGCTCGCCGGCGACTTGCAGGCCAGCTTGACGCGACAGTTCGACTTCCTGCGAGGCGGCCGCGGCCATGTCGGCCATCGGGTTGCCTTCGAATTCTTCCGACGAGCTGATGCGCGCGATGTCGGCGATCGAGCGAGCGCCGCGGAAGGCTTCCAGGAACTTGTCCGATTGCTTGTTCAGGCCGGCGAACTCGAAAATCTTGGTGAGCAGCAGCACCCACGAGAAGACCGAGGCCAGGATCAGGCCGATCATGACGACCTTAACGACGGCGCCGGCGGCCAAGAACATGCCGACCGGGGTCAGCGAGTGAGCCTTCTTCTCGCCGCCTTCTTCGGCGGGAGCGGCTTCCGGAGCGGGCGCCGCGGCGGCGTCAGCGGCCGGAGCGGCCGGAGCGGTGGCTTCCGAAGTCGCGGGGGCCGGAGCCGCGGCGTCTTGGGCAAAAGCCGGGGCGCTCACCATCAGCGCAACGGCGCCGACGAGAGCGATGAGGGGGGTCTTCCGTTTAATGTCGAGCATCTGTCGCCAGTTCCTGATTGGTCTAGCACGTTTGGACCGAGGGTCGTCGCGCGAGAGCGTCTCCACCCTAACTCTGAATAGCCCGTTCCTCGGGTTGATTTCTCTCCCCTCGGGACGGACCCGCTTCGCTGCGCTCGACCCGTTACGCCCCCCACGAGGACTAGGCCTCCAGAAGGATCGTTTCGAAGCGCGTGCGACCGAGGCCCCGTGAAGGGCTCCGGCCTTACCGCAATGTTAGAATTGCGGCTGTGGTCCTTTGGCAACCCCTTTTCGCACCGTCAAGGGGCTCGTTTGGGCACAAAATCGTCGTACACGCCCGCCGCCCCCGCCATTTACCGCGACGCACAAAGGGGTTTTCGGGAAAACGGGGCGTTTTTCCCCTAGCAAGAAGATTGGCGATGCTGCACCGCAGCAAGGCAACAAAACAATGGTCGATGAAGAAAGGCGCCCGCCGCTTTGGCAAAAGAGGTGTTTGACGACGACGCCGATATCGCCGCGGCGCGAAGAGCCGACGCCCGACAGCCAAGCGGCGCCATGAGGCGGGGCTCGTGAGTAAACCGCGAAATGGGAGAAGGAAAGTGGTGCCTGGGGCCGGAATCGAACCAGCGACACGCGGATTTTCAATCCGCTGCTCTACCAACTGAGCTACCCAGGCATCCGAGCCTTGGCGGGAAGAAACCGCCTCGGCGACCTCGCCGCGAAGCGAGGAGCCGGGTCTATAGAGAAGGCGCGCGGCGAAGTCCAGCGCCCTTTTATCATTCTCTGTTGATGGCTTCCGAGGACGGATTTTCGTCGGAGTCATCACCGCCGGGGACGACATAACGACCGCTCAGCCACCGCTGCAGATCCACGTCCGCGCAGCGCTTTGAACAGAAGGGGCGGAAGGCCTTTTCGACCGGCTTGCCGCAAATAGGGCATCCCGTGCTCATGCGGCGAACACCTCCATGCGGCCGTCCGGCCAATTGGTCATGGGTTCCATACTGAAACGGCGCCCAAGACGCTCCGCGACGCCCGCGTCGAGCTCGGCCGCGAAGGCGTCCGCGACGGCGGAAGAACAGCGGGCGACCAGACGGGCGCCGCCTTGCGCCCTCCCCTCGCGCTCCAGGGCCCGCGCCAAGAGGCGGGCCTGGTGACGCGGATTCGGCGCTCCGGTCTCGGTGAGCAGCCGATCCAGGATCGGCGGCGCGCGACGGGGCACGATCATCTCCAGCGTGCCAAACTTGCTGATCGCGCCGACGCCCACTCCGGGGTTATCGGCCGCGAAGGCGTTGCGGGCCGCCGTGGTCAGCGCCTGGCCGTCGTGGCCGCGACCGACCAGGTCGAAGACGATGATTCCGCCGAGGCCTTTCAGGCGCAGCACCCGCGCCGCGACGCCAAGGGCGGCCATGTTGGCCTGCCGCGCGGCGCGCTTCGAATCGGAGGCCTCGCGCGCGCCGAGATCCACGTCGACGGCGGTCAGGGCGCGAGTCGGTTCGACCGCGATGTCGCCGCCTCCCGGCAGAGCGAAGACGGTCGCCAGGGCGTCCGCCTCGGCTTCCTCGACGGCCTGGAGGGCCTTGTCGCCAGTCGTGGGCGAGCCGGCCTTCACATAGTGCCGGAGACGCTCCTCGACGGTCGGCGCGGCGGCGAGCACGCGCGGCTCTCCCTCCCCTTCCGCCACGAACCGCGCGACGGCGGCCTTGCCTTGGCGTGAGGCGGTCTTGATCTCGATCTCCACCAGGCCGCCCTCGACGAGCCTGGGCATGTCGGGGCGCAGGGGAAGGATCACGTCCTGTCCGCCCGGCAAGGCCACGAAGGCCGACGCGAAGGCCTTCTCGATCTTCTTGACCCGGGCGACGCCGCTGACGCCCTCGGCGTCCAGCGGATCGTCCGTGGGCCAGGAGACGAACAGCCGCTCGGGACGACCGTCCAGGGTGACCACGCCGACGGTCTCGCCGACGCCCTTGTGGAGATAGGCCCTGCGCTCGCTCATGATTTGGCGCTCATCCGCGATAGCCCAGGCCGGAAAGCAGGTTCAGCGTCTCGTACAGCGGCAATCCCACCACGCTGGGATAGGAGCCCTGCAGGTCGGTGATGAAACCGCCCGCCAAGCCTTGGACGCCGTAGCCGCCCGCCTTGCCCTTCCACTGGCCGCTGGCGACGTAGCCGTCGCGCTCGGCGTCGGACAGGCGCTTGAAGCCGACCCTGGTCTCGACCAGGCGCGAGCCCTGGCGGCCGTCCGGCGCGATCAGGGCCACGCCAGTGAACACCTTGTGGTTCCGACCCGACAGCAGCTTGAGACAATAGAGGACATCGGCCTCGGTCTCGGCCTTGGGCAGGATCCGGCGGCCCACGGCCACGACCGTGTCGGCGGCCAGCACATAGTCGCCCGGCGCTCGGGAGGCGACGGCGCGCGCCTTCTCCACCGCCAGGCGCAGGGCATGGCGGCGCGGGGTCTCGTCGCGGAACGGGGTCTCGTCGATGTCGGCGGGATCGACCCGGTCGGGCGTGACGCCGACCTGGGCCAACAGGTCGAGGCGCCGGGGGCTCGCGCTGGCTAGCACCAGCGCCGGCTGGGCTGCCGTCGTCTGAGCCATCGGCGTCTTACTTGAAGCGGTAGGTGATACGGCCCTTGGTCAGGTCGTAGGGGGTCATCTCGACCAGGACCTTGTCGCCGGCCAGGACGCGGATGCGGTTCTTGCGCATCTTGCCGGCGGTGTGGGCGATGATCTCGTGATCGTTTTCCAGCTTCACGCGGAACGTGGCGTTGGGCAGCAATTCGCTGACCGTGCCGGGAAACTCGAGCAGTTCTTCCTTAGCCATCAGGCCTCTCAAAGGGACGAATCGGAGTGCCGCGAAGACGAGGGTCTT
>CAKZJK010000170.1 GCA_936942565.1 uncultured Caulobacter sp.
GGGATTGGGGAGCGCTCCCCCTACCCCGCCTTTTCGGTCTTGCCCTTGGCGTCCTTGTCGGTGGCGGTCGAGGCCGTCGACGGCAGGGTGGCGCCGCACTGGATGCCCAGATAGGACCACTTCACGTCGGTCAGCTGGCGGCCGCACTGGGTGTTCTTGCCCCTGTCCTTGCCGCGCAGCGAGATCGCCACGCCCTTGGACAGGTCCGGCGCCGGGCTCGCGCTGCTGATGTCATAATAGCCGCCACCGCGGCCCTTCACGACGAGACAGTCGGTGTTCTCGACGGGGCGGACGCAGCCCGACGCCGTCACCGGCGTGGCCTCGACGACCACCTGATTGGCCTGCGCGACCTTCGTCTTCGCGCCGCCCTCGCTGCAACCAGCCAAACCCAACGCGACTAGACTGGCCGCCGCGGCGGCCCCTACGAACCAAACCCGCATACGTTCCTCCGTATCGTTGGCTCCGCGAACGAAGCAAAAGGAAGTCTGCGCCTCGTTTCGGGGGGCGGCAATCACATTTTTGACGCATTCGGAAAGACGGTTCGCGGTTTTTCACAAAGTCGAGAAAACCTTCCTTTTAGTCGTCGGCGCCGTTCATCTTGTTTTCGCGTCCTGACGGGATGCGAGGCAATCTCATTCACATCTTGAATGTCGGCTCGACGACTAAGGACAACCGGACATTCCCAACCCTGGTCGTCGGCGACGCCGCCTGTCCTCGAAGCGGAGATTTTCGGGCGCCGGCATTAGACAACCGTCATTGACGGATGACGGCCTTTCTCTCATGAGACACGCGCCGCCATAAGGTTTTGGGCGGTTTTCGCTCTCTTTTCCGCGCTTTTCGCGCGCCATTCCGAAGAGTTCAGATGACGGCCGCCGCTCCCGCAGCTCCGACCGCGCCCGTGAAGGACGCTCCCTACTTCGTCGAGAAGGTGCTTTGGGTGAAGCACTGGACCGACCGGCTGTTCAGCTTCGCCATCACCCGCCCGGCCAGCTTCCGCTTCCGCTCGGGCGAGTTCGTGATGATCGGCCTGCCGCCGCGCGAGGAACTGGGCGAGAAGAAGCCGATCCTGCGCGCCTATTCGATCGGCTCGCCGTCCTTCGCCGAGGAGCTGGAGTTCTTCTCGATCAAGGTGCCGGACGGTCCGCTGACCTCGCGCCTGCAACAGATCCAGGAAGGCGACGAGATCCTGCTGGGCAAGAAGCCGACCGGGACGCTGGTTCTGGACGCCGTCCGCCCGGGCAAGCGCCTCTTCCTGTTTGGCACCGGCACGGGCCTGGCGCCCTGGCTGTCGGTGGCCCGAGACCCCGACGCCTATAGCCGCTTCGAGCGCGTGATCGTGTGCCACGGCGTGCGCGAGGTGAAGGAGTTGGCCTATCGCGAGCTCTTCACCGCCGACATCTTCGACGACCCGCTGGTCGGCGACGAGGCCCGCGCCCAGCTGACCTACTACCCGACCGTGACCCGCGAGCCGTTCGAGCGCCAGGGCCGCTTCACCGACCTGATCCAGAGCGGCAAGCTGTTCAGCGACCTCGGCCTCGAAGGCGACAAGTTCGACCCCGAGCACGACCGCGCCATGCTGTGCGGCTCGATGGCCATGATCAAGGACACCGCCGCCCTCCTCGAGGCCCACGGCCTGAAGGAAGGCTCCAACGCCGAACCCGGCGACTTCGTGATCGAGCGGGCGTTCGTGGGGTAGGTCTATAAAAGTTGTCATCCCGGCCAAGCGCGCGGCGCGCCGAGCCGGGACCGTGACAGGCTCGGCTTCCGGTGTTCCCGGCTCTCCGCTACGCTGCGGCCGGGATGACAACTCTTACAACCCCCCTCAGAAACCTCACCGTCGAAGACGCCCGCGCGCGCATCCTCGCCGGCGCCCAGCGTCTCGGCATCGAGGCCGTCACCCTGGA
Organism: uncultured Caulobacter sp.; assembly: GCA_936942565.1. Classification (GTDB taxonomy): domain Bacteria; phylum Pseudomonadota; class Alphaproteobacteria; order Caulobacterales; family Caulobacteraceae; genus Caulobacter. The sequence continues at coordinate 1,905 of CAKZJK010000170.1, forward strand.
ACACAGCCTAGGCCGCGTCCTCGCCGCGCCCATGATCGCCGACCGCGCCCAGCCGCCGTTCGACGCCTCGGCCATGGACGGCTGGGCGATCCGGCGGGCCGACTACGCGCCAGGCAAGACCTTCACGATCGCGGGCGAGAGCGCCGCCGGCAAGGCCTATCCAAAGGCGGCCCAAGCGGGCGAGGCCGTCCGCATCTTCACCGGCGCTTCGGTCCCGGCCGACGCGGACCTCGTGATCATCCAGGAGGAGGCCGTCCGTGACGGCGATACGGTCCGCTTCGAGGCTGGCGAGAACCCTAAGTCCAATATCCGCCCGGCCGGCGGGGATTTTCGCTCCGGAGACGTCCTGCTGCCCGAAGGCGTCGTCATAGACCCTTGGCGGCTGTCGCTGGTCGCCTCGGCGGGCCTGGCGAGCGTCCCGGTCGCCCGCCGGCCGCGCGTGGCGATCCTGGCCACCGGCGACGAGCTGGTCCCGCCGGGCGCGACGCCGCGCCCCGACCAGATCTTCGAGAGCGGCTCGTTCAGCCTGGCGGCCCTGATCCAGGCCTGGGGCGGCGAGGCCTTCCGGCTTAAGGCGCAGGGCGACGACGCCGCCGCCATCGCCGCGACGGTGGAGCCCATCGAGGCTGACCTGATCGTCACGATCGGCGGCGCCTCGGTCGGCGACCACGACCTGGTCAAGCCGGCGCTGAAGACCCTGGGCCTGACGCTCGCGGTCGAGACCGTGGCCGTGCGCCCGGGCAAGCCGACCTGGTCCGGCAGGCTCGCGGACGGCCGCCGCGTGCTGGGCCTGCCGGGCAATCCCGCCTCGGCCCTGGTCTGCGCCGAGCTGTTCCTCAAGCCCTTGCTGGCGGCCCTCACCGGCGCCGATCCGACCATCACCATGACCCCCGCGCGCCTCGTCGCCGCCCTGCCCGCCACCGGCCCGCGGGAGCACTGGATGCGCGCCCGCCTGGCCTTCGACGCCGAGGGCCAGTTGACCGCCACGCCGTTCCCGGACCAGGATTCGTCCCTGATTGGCGTATTCTCCCAGGCCGACGCCTTGCTGCGTCGCGGAGCCGGCGCCCCGCCCGCCCAAGTCGGCGACAGGGTCGAGGTTCTGGTCTTAAGACGCGGCTGAAAAGGCGACGCCACGGAAATGTCGTGCTACTTGGACACGAATCTTTTCGGGTCTGGCCCCGTCATACGGTTTTAAGAGGTTCGTTCATGGGACATGTCGGCAAGATCGCGACCAATGTCCTTTTGGCTTTCCTGGCTTTTCTCGTCGGCCGCTACCTCGTCATCGACATGCCCTTCACGGGCGACACCCTGCTGCAGGCGAGCTACTACGCCTTGGGCGCCGTGATCGTGGAGCTGGTGTTCCGGGTCGAGCGCGCCCCCTGGCGCTTCGTCTCGGCCAGCGACCACCTGCGCCTGTTCCGCTCGGCCGTGCTGACGGCGGCGGCCTTCATGGTCATCACCCGCCTGGTCCACCCCGGCATCGACGGCGGCCTGCGCACCGTGGCCGGCGCCGCCTTGATCCAGGGCACCTTCCTGTCGGCCCTGCGGGTGATCCGCCGCAGCCTGCACGAGCGCCAGCTGCTGGACTCGGTCCTGCGCCTTGGCCCGGCCGCGATGCATCCGGCCCTGCCGCGCCTGCTGATCATCGGCTCCGCGGCCGAGGCCGAGGCCTTCCTGCGCTCGCCCGCCGGCCTGAGCGAGCGCTACACCCCGATCGGCGTGGTCTCGCCGGCCGACCGCGAGACCGGCGACGAGCTGCGCGGCGTCTGCGTGCTGGGCGCCATCGCCGACTTCGACCGCGTGCTGGCCCGCCTGCGCGACAGCGGCCTGCCGCCCTCGGCCATCCTGTTCCTGACCGACAGCGCCATGAGCACCTTCGGCGCCGAGCGCCTGGGCCGACTGAAGACCGAGGGCGTGCGCCTGCTGCGCCGCCATGGCGTGGTCGAGATGGACGCCGGCGGCGACAACGGCCCGATCCTGCGCGAGATCAGCCTCGAGGAACTGCTGAGCCGCCCGCCCGTGCGCCTCGATCCCGAGCCGATCCGCGCGCTCGTCTGGGGCCGCCGGGTGCTGGTCACCGGCGCCGGCGGCAGCATCGGCTCGGAGCTGTGCCGCCAGATCGCCGCCAGCGGCTGCGCGCACCTGACCATGGTCGACGCCTCGGAATACAACCTCTTCCACATCGATCGCGAGATCGCCGAGCGCCACCCGATGCTGCCGCGCCGCGAGATCCTGTGCGATGTCCGCGACGCCGCCCGCGTCAAGCGGGTCTTCGCCCAACAGAAGCCCGACATCGTCTTCCACGCCGCGGCGCTGAAGCACGTGACCCTGGTCGAGAACCATCCGTGCGAGGGCGTGCGGACCAACGTCCTGGGCACGCGCAACGTCGCCCTGGCCGCCAAGGCCTGCGGGGCGGCGCACCTCGCTTTGATCTCCACCGACAAGGCCGTGGCCCCGACCAGCATCATGGGCGCGGCCAAGCGGGTGGCCGAGGCCGTGGCCCGCCAGTACGGCGGCGGCGGCGACATGCGCGTCAGCATCGTCCGCTTCGGCAACGTGCTGGGCTCGGCAGGCTCGGTGGTGCCGATCTTCCAGAGCCAGATCGCCCGCGGCGGCCCGATCACCCTGACCGACGCCGAGGTCGAGCGCTACTTCATGACCATCCCCGAGGCCGTGCAGCTGGTGCTGCGGGCCGTGGCCCTGTCGATGATCGCCTCGGACGGCGACGAGGACGGCGTGCTGACCCTGGAGATGGGCGAACCGGTCAAGATCATCGATCTGGCCAAGCGGATGATCGAGCTGCAGGGCCTGACCCCTGGCCGCGACATCGAGATCAAGATCACGGGCCTGCGCCCCGGCGAGAAGCTGACCGAGACCCTGGTCGACGTGAACGAGGTCGCCCGCGCCAAGGCGCCGGGCATCATGGAAGCGGTGCGGATGTCGCCGGCGCCGCGGATCGCCGACGACCGCCTGGAGGCGCTCGACGCCCTGGCCGAGGCCGGCGACGAGATCGCCATCCGCGAGGAACTGTTCGACCTGGTCGGGACCCTGCGCCAGACGGGACCGTCCAAGGTCGTGAAGATCCGGGCGTCGTAACCTCCCTCCGACCTCATTTATCCGCCTCCCCAGGCCTTGTGCCTGGGGCCCAGCGTTCCGCTCCTGTGAGCCACAAGGAGCCCGCCTGCGCGGACGCGCTCACGGACCATCACCTCGCCCAGCCGAACCATGGGTCCTCGCCACAAGGGCGAGGAAGGCGGCGCTTTTTGCGAGCGCGCTATTACACCCCCACCAGCCCCAGCAACCCCCGCAGCGTCGGCGCCTCATCCTCACACCGCCACACCAGGCCCGTCTCCAGCACCGGTGGCGACGCCAGCTCGACATAGGCCACCCCCGCCCGCGCCAGATTGCGCAGCGAGGCCGGGACCAGCGCCAGGCCCAGGCCCGCCGAGACCAGGCTGATGATGGTCTGCATCTGGATCGCCTCCTGGACGATCCGGGCCGGCCGGCCCCGGGCGCTGAAATAGCCGGTGACCAGGTCGTGGAAGGCCGGCGCCACGGTGCGAGGGAACAGCACCAGCGGCGCGTCCAGCAGGGCCTCGGGCGCGAGCACGCCATCCACCACCCGCAGCCGCCCGTCCTCGACCCAGGCGGCCGGAACGGCGGCGACCAGGGGCTCGGAGACCAGGCGGTGATAGGCCAGGCCCTCGGGCAGCGCCCGCTCGGCCGGCGGGATGATGATGCCGGCGTGCCGCTCGCCGGCTGACACCGCCGGTATCTGCACGTCGCTGGTCGCCTCCACGAGGCGGATCTCGACGTCCGGATAGGCCTCGGCGTAGCGCCGCACGAGGTCGGGCAGGACGCTGTAGTCGGCGGTGCTGACGAACGACAGGGTGAGATACCCCGTCTGGCCGTCCCGCAGCCGGCGGGCGGTCTCGGGCAAGGCGTCGACGGCGGCCAGGGCGTCCAGCACATGCGGCAGCCACTGCTGGCCCAGCGGGGTCAGCTCGACGCTACGCTTGGTGCGCGCGAACAGCGGCGCGCCTAGCTCCTTCTCCAGGGCCAGGATCGACTGGCTGAGCGGCGGCTGGGTCATATTGAGCCGCTGGGCAGCCCGCCCGAAGTGCAGTTCCTCGGCCGTGGCCACGAAGCAGCGCAGCTGACTCAGCTCGAACATCGGAAAACGCCCGTCCACGACCCCTTGGAGGCGTGAAGCTAGACGCTCGTTTGGTCCGATCGCCAGCGTCTTCTTTCCGGGCAGGGTCGCGAAGGCGTTCATGCCGAGGGCTGAACACGGGCGATCAGGCCCTGTAGTTCGTTGAACTCCGCTTCGGTGAGGTCGGTCAGGGGCAGGCGGACCGGGCCCGCGTCACGGCCGATCGCCTTCATGCCGGCCTTGACGATCGAGACCGCATAGCCCTTTCCGCGGTTGCGCAGGGCGATATAGGGCAGCACGAAATCGCGCAGGCCAGCCATGACGGTGGCGCGATCTCGCGCGCGAACGGCTTTGTAGAAGGTGAGCGCCCATTCCGGCAGGAAGTTGAAGATCGCCGAGGAGTAGGTCGTCACGCCCATCTCTAGATAGGGCAGGGCGAAGGTCTCGGCCGTCGGCAGGCCGCCGATATAGGTCAGGCGATCACCCATCCGAGCATAGACCCGCATCATCAGTTCCAGGTCGCCGACCCCGTCCTTGAAGCCGACGAGGTTTGGATTGCGCTCGCAGAGCTTCTCGAGCGTGTCCTCGGTGATGATCGCGTTGTCGCGATTGTAGACGATGACGCCAAGCCGGGTGGACCGGCATACGGCCTCGATATGACCGGCCAGACCATCCTGCGTCGCGTTGGTCAGATAGGGCGGCAGCAGCAGCACGCCGTCGGCGCCCGCGGCCTCGGCGTCCCGCGCCAGATCGGTGGCGATCGCCGTGCCATAGCCAACGCCGGCAATGACGGGGATCTTGCCGTTGGTCTCGGCGACCGCCGCGCGTACGACCTGGCCGACCTCCTCGGGGCGCAGCGAAAAGAACTCGCCGGTGCCGCCAGCCGCGAACAGGCCGGCCAGCTCACGCTCCAGCATCCAGCCGCAGTGCTCGCGATACGGAGCTTCCTGGAAGTGCTGGTTCGCATCGAAATGGGTGACGGGAAACGACAACAGACCGCCGCCGAGTTGGCGGGCCATTTCCGTCGGCGACATACGGCTCATGCAATCCTCTCCGAGCGGCGGCCATCGTCTCGGGTTCTTCCGGGAGGCCGCTTTTGAACGTCACGCTAGAGAGGCCTCGGCCCGTGGTCTAAGCCAAAGGCGCTATCGACCGATGCGGGAATTGGCTTGATTGAAACCGCTCATGGCGCGCCTTCACCCCACGACGGTTGGAGAAGCAAATGTGAGGTCAAGGTCAACACAAGCCACCGCGCCCAGCAAGGTGAGCGCGGGACCGGGCGCGCGCCGTTACCGGTTACCATGCAGTCCTCGCCTTTCGCTCACAGGCCACGACGCCGCGCATTCCCTGTCGATCCTTTAGCGGCGGCTTCACTAAAATCAGCGACTTGCGTATATTGTTCGCCAAGCATACAAAAATCGCGAGTTTATAAAAGGCGGCGGACAGCGCCCCACGAAGGGAAGGAACGACCATGAGTTCGATCCAAGCTGTCTTCGAGCGGCCCGACCCAGTTGTCGGCGCGGCGGTAAAGCCCTTCGCCGAGCGCCAAGAGTCCCCTTTGGGGGCGACTGGCGAACATTGGGAGGAGCACGTGGCGTCAACTCTCGACGAGCAAGAAGGGGGGCGGACCCGAGCGGGGCTGGACGCCTGGAACGCGTTGGTCGCGTCGACCTTCGACAATTTGGTCGTCGACGCCGACCGCGAGGCGTTCGAGGGCAGCATGGACGTGCGCGACCTGGGCGGCATGGACCTGGCCCGCGTCGCGTCCAGCGCCGCGGTGGTGCGGCGAGGGCGCGCGTCCTGGGCCGTGAGACCCTATTTCAAGCTGCACCTTCAGGATGTCGGTCGCAGTCTGAATTGTCAGGACGGCCGCGAGGCGGTGCTGGACGAGGGCGACCTGATGCTTTGCGATCCGGCGCGGCCCTACACGATCCGCTTCGACGATCCCAACCGCATGCTTGTGCTGCGAATCCCTTCCGAGCGCTTGGCGGACCGGATGGATGACCCCGAGGCGCTGTGTGGCCGGCGCCTGTCAGGGGACAGCTTGGCCGGCGCCTTGCTGACCTCGTTTATCCGCACGCTGTGGACCAACGCCGGCCGAGGCAGTGCTCCCGTCGGCGAAGCGGTGCAGGACGCCGCCCTGTCCCTGCTCAGCGCGGCGGCTCGGGAAGGCGAGGGCGAGAAGCAGACGCCGCGCGCCGCGGACACCAGCCAGGGCGCCGGCGCACGGATAAAACGCTTCATCGACGACAATCTTTGTGACCCCGAGCTCAGCGTCGGCCGCGTGGCGGGCGCGCTG
>CAKZJK010000171.1 GCA_936942565.1 uncultured Caulobacter sp.
GGCCGGGGTGGCGTCCTCCATCCAGAACAGGCGGTAGGGCTCCAGATCCTTGCCCAAGCGCCCCGCCTCGATCGGCGTCAGGCGGTGGTGGACGTCATGCAGCAGGTGCAGGTCATCGCCCAGGCGCACGCGGGCGGCCTCGAAGAGGGCGGGGGTCGAGCGCAGGTAGCGCTCGGTCGACCAGATGGTCTCCTTGGGCAGGTCGCTGTCGGCCGGCTCGTAGAACATCTTGTCCTTGGAGACCCCGTAGGTCCCGCTCATGCCCGGCACGCCGGTCTGCAGGCGGATGGCCTTGTAGCCCTGCTCGGCGTAGTGGGCGGCGTTGTCGAGGGTCTCCTCGATCGTCTCGCCGTTGGCGTGGCCATAGACCATGACGCCCGAGCGGCAGGCGCCGCCCAGCAGCTGGTAGACCGGCAGGCCGGCGATCTTGCCCTTGATGTCCCACAGCGCCATGTCGACCGCGGCGATCGCGGCCATGGTCACCGGACCCCGACGCCAGTAGGCGCCGCGATAGAGGTACTGCCAGATGTCCTCGATCTGATGAGCGTCGCGGCCGATCAGGCAGGGGATGACGTGCTGGGCCAGATAGGCCTCGACCGCCAGCTCGCGGCCGTTCAGCGTGGCGTCGCCGATGCCGTAGACCCCGTCGCTGGTCATGATCTTCAGCGTGACGAAGTTGCGCCCCGGGCAGGTGACGATGGTCTTGGCGGCGATGATCTTGGGCATGGGGCGCTTCGACTAGGCCGCTCGGGCCGTGAATGGGCGGGTCGAAAGCACGGGACGCGAGCGCGCGCGGAGCGCGACGGCTGTCCAAACTTCCTCCCTGACTTATCGATGTACCGGTACCATAAAGGTTGTCAACCCAGTGGTCTGACCTCTAAGACTACGGGCCCCGACCTTCGGCGGCGCGCTTTCGGGTGGCGTGGCTCTGGGCTCGGAACGTTAAGAGCCTTCAAAATAAGCCGACCTTCCCGGCGAACGCCGGGACCCAAATCGCAAGGCCGTGGAGGCGCCGAACCCGGCGCCGCACAGTCCCTTCAACTGGACCCCGGCATTCGCCGGGGAGGTCGGAAGTAAGTGGGAGTGAAACGGATGCGCCTTCTGGCCCTGATCCTTGGCTTTACGCTGCTCGTCGCCCCGGCCGTCCGGGCCGAGGACGGCTATGACCTGTGGCTGCGCTACAAGCCGGTCGAGGCCTCGGCCAAGGGCGCTTACGCCGCCCGCGCCGCCGCCATCGCGCCCACCCGCGACGCCCCGACCATCAAGGTCGCCCGCGCCGAGCTGGAGCGCGGCCTGACGGGCCTCGTCGGCAAGCCCGCGACCGCCGCCGCCGGGAGCCGCGAGGGCGTCATTCTGCTGGGCGCGGCCGCCGATCCGGTGATCGCCAAGCTGAACCTGCCGCTTAAAAGCCTGGGCGAGGACGGCTACCTGATCCGCACCCTTCCGGTGAACGGCAAGGCGACCACGGTGATCGCCGCCAACCGCGACATCGGCGTGCTCTACGGCGTGTTCCGCTATCTGGAGCTGATCCAGACCCGCCAGCCCGTCGCCAGCCTCGACCTCGCCAGCACGCCCAAGGTCAAGCTGCGCATGCTGAACCATTGGGACAACCTGAACCGCACGGTCGAGCGCGGCTATTCGGGCCAGTCGATCTTCGACTGGTGGAAGCTGCCCGACCATGTCGATCCGCGCATGGTCGACTACGCCCGCGCCAACGCCTCGCTGGGCATCAACGGCACGGTGCTGAACAACGTCAACGCCAAGGCCGACAGCCTCACGCCACCGTTCATCGCCAAGGCCGCCGCCCTCGCCGATACGTTCCGGCCCTACGGCATCAAGGTCTATCTGTCGGCCCGCTTCTCGGCCCCGATCGAGATCGGCGGCCTCAAGACCGCCGACCCGCTGGACCCGGCCGTCCGCGCCTTCTGGAAGACGAAAGCGGACGAGATCTACAAGGAAATCCCCGACTTCGGCGGCTTCCTGGTCAAGGCCAATTCCGAGGGGCAGCCCGGCCCGCAGGACTATGGCCGCACCCATGTCGACGGCGCCAACATGCTGGCCGAGGCCGTCGGCCCGCACGGCGGCGTCGTGATCTGGCGCGCCTTCGTCTATTCGCACGAGCAGCCGGACGACCGCGCCAAGCAGGGCTATAGCGAGTTCAAGGCCTTCGACGGTCAGTTCGCCAAGAACGTCGTCATCCAGGTCAAGAACGGCGCGATCGACTTCCAGCCGCGCGAGCCCTTCCATCCGCTGTTCGGGGCCATGCCCAAGAGCAACCTCGGCATGGAGTTCCAGATCACCAAGGAATACCTCGGTTTCGCGACGCACCTCGTTTACCTCGGCCCGCTCTACGAGGAGACCCTGCGCTCGGACACCCTGGCCAAGGGCAAGGGCTCGACGGTCGCCAAGGTGGTCGACGGCCAGCTGGACGGCCGCGAGCTGACGGTGATGGCGGGCGTGGCCAACATCGGCAGCGACCGCAACTGGAGCGGCTCGCAGTTCGACCAGGCCAACTGGTACGTCTTCGGGCGCCTGGCCTGGGATCCGGAAGCCGACACCCGCGCCATCGCCCGCGACTGGGCCAGGATGACCTTCACCAACGACGAGCGCTTCGTGAAGCCGGTCGTGGACATGATGATGGGCTCGCGCGAGGCGGCGGTGGACTACATGACGCCGCTGGGCCTGCACCACCAGATGGGCGAGGGCCACCACTACGGCCCGGGGCCCTGGGTGTCGGGTGGCCCGCGCGCCGACTGGACCAGCGTCTACTACGCCAAGGCCAGCGCCGACGGCATCGGCTTTGACCGCACGCCGACCGGCAGCAACGCCACCAGCCAGTACGCCCCGGCCGTGGGCGCCTGCTTCGCCGACCTCAAGTGCGTCGACGAGAAGGACCTCCTGTGGTTCCACCACCTGCCCTGGGACTATCGCCTGAAGTCCGGCGACACCCTGTGGGACGGCATGGTCAAGCACTACTCGCGCGGCGTCTCGTACGTCGACGGCATGAACCGCGCCTGGGCGGACGTGGCGCCCTACGTCGACGCCCAGCGCCACGCCGAGGTCGCCGACTTCCTGAAGATCCAGCGCCACGAAGCCCAATGGTGGCGCGACGCCTCGATCGCCTGGTTCCAGACGTTTTCGAAGCGCCCGCTGCCGGCGGGCGAGAAGCCGCCGGAGAAGTCGCTGGAGTACTACCAGGGGCTCAAGTTCAAGTGGGCGCCGGGGAACGGGCAGTAAACGCAAACTTCCGTGTCATCCCGGAAACGCCGCAGGCGTTATCCGGGACCCAGGGGCGGCCGGCGCGGCGCTCCCGCACCCCGGGGGCCCGGCTCTACGCTACGCTTCGGCCGGGATGACACGGTTTAATTATTCAGGGTTTCGTATAGATCGAGCCACTGCGGGTTCTCGGCCTCGATCAGCTCTAGCTTCCATACGCGGCGCCAGCGTTTGATGCGCTTCTCGTAGAGTATGGCGTCGCTGATTTCCGCGAACCCTTGATACCAGACAAGCTTGGTGACCCCGTACTTGGCAGTGAAACCCTTCGGATCACCCTCGCGGTGCTGCCAGACGCGGCGGGCGAGATCGCCTGTGACGCCGATGTAGAGCGTGCCGTTACGTCCGCTTGCGAGGATGTAGACGTAATACGAGCGCATTCTCACAATGTAACTTAAGATTGTTTTTCCCGCAATTTCCCGTGTCATCCCGGCCGTAGCGTAGCGAAGCGCCGGGACCCAGGGGGTGACGAAACGCTGAGCTTGCCGCCCCTGGGTCCCGGATAAGCGCTACGCGCTTTCCGGGATGACACGGTGTTGTTTGGAAGAGGGAAGGGGCTAGCGGATCAGCGCGCGCCATGCGTCATCTTAAGCGACACCATCCGCTCGAGAGTCCCATGAAGCCCCTGTTCGCCGCCGCCGCCATGGCGCTTGTCCTGACCGCTTCCGCCCAGGCCGCGCCGCTCAATGCGCCGGCGACGCTAAAGGTCATCGACGCCCAGCTGGACCGCGACTACCCGGCGCTGGAGACGGTCTACAAGAACATCCACGCCCATCCCGAGTTGGCCTTCCAGGAGGTCCAGACCGCCAAGACCCTGGCGACCGAGATGCGGGCTCTCGGCTTCACCGTCACCGAGGGCGTCGGCAAGACCGGCGTGGTGGCGATCCTCAAGAACGGGGAGGGGCCCAAGGTCCTGATCCGCACCGAGATGGACGGCCTGCCGATGGAGGAGAAGTCCGGGCTGCCCTACGCCAGCCGGGCCACCGCGACCTGGCGCGACGGCCAGACCTTCGTCGCCCACTCGTGCGGCCACGACATCCACATGGCGGCCTGGCTGGGGACCGCCCGCCAGCTGGTCGCCATGAAGTCCAAGTGGAAGGGGACCCTCGTCTTCGTCGCCCAGCCGGCCGAGGAGGTGATCGGTGGCGCCAAGGCCATGCTGGCCGACGGGCTGTGGGACAAGATCGACGGCAAGCCCGACTACGGCTTTGCTCTGCATGTCGGCCCCGGCGTCGCCGGCGAGATCTCGTACAAGGCGGGCGTGATCAGCTCGACCTCGGACGGGCTCGACATCACCTTCAATGGCCGGGGCGGGCACGGCTCGATGCCGTCGACGACGATCGACCCGGTGATGATGGCCGCGCGCTTCACGGTCGACGTGCAGAGCGTGATCAGCCGCGAGAAGGACCCCTCGGCCTTCGGCGTCGTCACGGTCGGCTCGATCCAGGCCGGCAGCGCCGGCAACATCATCCCCGACATGGCCCGGGTGCGCGGCACGATCCGCACCCAGGACGACGCGGTGCGCGACAAGATCCTCGACGGGGTCAAGCGCACGGCCCAGGCGGTGGTCGACATGGCCGGCGCGCCGCCCGCGGATGTGAAGCTAACGCCCGGCGGCAAGATGGTGGTCAACGACCAAGGCCTGACCGACCGCACGGCGGCGGTGTTCAAGGCCGCCTTCGGCCCGCGCGCCGTGGCCGAGACCAAGCCCGGCTCGGCGTCCGAGGACTATTCGGAGTTCGTGATCGCCGGCGTGCCGTCGCTCTATTTTGGTATCGGCGGCTTCGACAGGGCGATGGTTGAGAAGGCCAAGGCCGAGGGCAAGACGCTGCCCAGCAACCACTCGCCGTTCTTCGCGCCGACACCCGAGCCCAGCATCCGCACGGGCGTCGAGGCCATGACCCTGGCGGTGCTGTCGGTGACGGGGAAGTAGGTTCCTCCAACACGTGTCATCCCGGAAACGCCGTAGGCGTTATCCGGGACCCAGGGGCGGCTCGCACAGCATTCCCGCACACCCTGGGTCCCGGCTCTACGCTCCGCTCCGGCCGGGATGACACGGATTTATTCGCCTCCTTAGTGGGTTGACCCCGCCGTCGGCCTGAGGTCCTCTGCCGTCAAAATGGTAGCGGTAACGAGCGCTGCCGATAAGCGGGAGGCGCTCATGGCTTCGGACCACTACCAACCTTCACGGCGACAGGCGCTCGCCCTCGCCGCCGCCGCCGCCGCGGGCCTCGCCGCCCCCCGAGCCTTCGCCGACGAGACGCCGCTGCGGGACCTCGCCAAGGCCAAGGGTCTGTACTTCGGCTCGGCCGTGCCGGCGGGACCGCCCGGCGCCACCCAAGGCCCGTTCGAGGACGCTCGCTATCGCGCCATCCTGGCCCGCGAGTGCGGCCTGCTGGTCCCCGAGAACGAGCTGAAGTGGTACGTGGTCCGCCTGGCGGGGCCGGAGAGCTTCGACTTCAGCCGCGCCGACCGCATCGCCGCCTTCGCCCGCGAGAACGGCCAGGCCCTGCGCGGCCACACCCTGCTGTGGCACCACCCGCAGTGGTTCCCGGCCTGGACCAAGACCTACGACTTCGGCGCCCAGCCCGCCCAGGCGGCGGCCAAGATGGTCACCGAGCACATCCAGGCGCTCTGCAAGCGCTATCCGCAGATGATCTCGTGGGACGTCGTCAACGAGACGGTCGACCCCAAGGACGGCTCGATCCGCTCGACCTTCCTGTCGGACGCCATGGGCAAGGAAGAGGTGCTGGACCTCTCGTTCCACGTCGCCCGTCAGGCCGCGCCGAAAGCCCGCCTCGTCTACAACGACTACATGAGCCAGGAGGTCGGCAACGAGAAGCACCGCTACGGCGTGCTGAAGCTTTTGGAAGGCTTCAAGAAGCGCGGGACCCCGGTCGACGCCCTGGGCATCCAGAGCCACATTGGGGCGGAAAACGCCGACACCTTCACCGGCTTTGGCAAGCCGCAGGAGAAGGAATGGACGGCGTTCCTGAACGACGTCACCGGCATGGGCTATGACCTGCTGGTCACCGAGTTCGACGTTCACGACAAGGGCCTGCCCGCCGAGTTCGCGCCGCGCGACGCGGCGGTGGCGGCCTACGCCAAGGCCTTCCTCGACCAGATGCTCAGCTACCGCCAGACCAAGGAGGTTTTGGCCTGGGGCATGATCGACAAATACTCGTGGCTGCAGGGCCAATGGCTGCGCGAGGACAAGAAGCCCAAGCGTCCGACGCTCTACGACGACGACTACAAGCCCAAGCCGCTGCGCGAGGCGGTGGCGGCGGCGCTTAGGGCGGCGCCGGCGCGGTAGGGCTTCGAGCGACCAAAAATTCCGTGTCATCCCGGCCGTAGCGAAGCGGAGAGCCGGGACCCAGGGGCGGCACGCACGGCGTTCCCGCACCCCCTGGGTCCCGGATAGCCTCTGCGAGGCTTCCGGGATGACACGCCTCTTATGCGTTTGAAGTGAAGGAATAGGCGATGATCCGAACGGCGATGACCCTGGCCCTGCTGGCCGCCCCGATGGCTGTCCCCGTGGTCGCCCAAGCCGCGCCGAACACCGCCGCGTTCAGCAACTTCGTCTACCAGGGCTCGGACCCCTCCGACGCGATCAAGGCTGGTCCCGGCCAGTACCGCAACCCGGTCGTCCAGGGCTTCTATCCCGACCCCAGCATCACGCGGGTGGGCAAGGACTACTACCTGGTCAACTCGACCTTCGCCTGGTTCCCCGGCCTGCCGATCCACCACTCGACCGACCTCGTCCACTGGACCCAGATCGGCAACGCCATCGACCGGCCGGGCATGCTGGACTTCAAGCGCCTGGGCCTGTCGCGGGCGGTGTTCGCGCCGGCCATCACCTATCACGACGGCCTCTTCTACATCCTCAACACCTGCGTCGACTGCCAGGGCAACTTCCTGATCACCGCCAAGGACCCCAAGGGGCCGTGGTCGGATCCGGTGTGGCTGCCCGAGGTCGGCGGCATCGACGCCTCGCTGTTCTTCGACGACGACGGGCGGGGCTGGATCGTCAACAACGAGGAGCCGCCGGGACCGGCCGAATACCAGGGCCACCGCGCCATCTGGATCCAGGAGTACGACCCCAAGGCCCAGAAGACGATCGGCCCGCGCACGGTGCTGCTGGACAAGGGCGTCAACCCCGCCGCCAAGCCGATCTGGCCCGAGGGCCCGCACATCCTGAAGAAGGACGGCTGGTACTATCTGACCGCCGCCGAGGGCGGCACCGCCGAGGGCCACAGCCAGGTGGCGCTGCGGTCCAAGAGCGTGACCGGCCCCTACGTCCCCTACGAGCACAACCCGATCCTGACCCAGCGCGGCCTGCCCAAGGACCGCCCACTGCCGATCACCTCGGCCGGCCACGCCGACATCGTCGACACGCCGGACGGCCAGTGGTGGGCGACCTTCCTGGCCGTGCGGCCTTATGGCGACGACCTCTACAACACCGGCCGCGAGACCTTCTTGCTGCCGGTCGAGTGGAAGGACGGCTGGCCGGTGATCCTGGAGAACGGCAAGACCATCCCTTATGTCGCCGACGCGCCGAAGCTGCCGAAAACCCCGGCTCCGCCGACCTCGGGACCGTTCAAGGCGGCCGAGAGCTTCGCGGGTCCGGAGCTGCCCAACAGCTGGATGACCATGCGCATCCCGACCAGCCGCTGGTGGTCGGTGAAGGGCGGGACGCTGAACATCGAAGCGCGCAAGGACAAGATCGGCGGTCACGAGCAGCCCTCGATCTGGGCGCGCCGCCAGCAGCACATGAACGCCACCGTCTCGACCACGGTGCGCTTCACGCCCAAGACCGACGGCGACAAGGCGGGCCTGGTGGCCCTGCAGAACGACGACTTCTACTGGTTCGTGGGCCTGGTCCGCGACGGCGGCAAGACCCTGGTCCGGGTCGAGAAGCGGACGGGCAAGGACGATCCGGTCGATGGCGTGGTCGTGGCTGAAAAGCCGGTTTCCCTCAAGAACGGCCAACCGCTGAATCTCAAGATCGAGGTCAAGGCCGGCGCGCTGGACTTCGCTTATGGCACCGCGCCCGGGACGTGGGAGACGCTGAAGGCCGGGGCGGATGGAACCTCGCTCAGCACCAAGGTCGCCGGCGGCTTCGTCGGGACCATGCTGGGCGTCTATGCGCATGGGGCGGAGCAGTAGGGGCGGGACTTCACGCGAAATCCCTCTCTCATGGAGAGAGGGATGGGCCCGCCGC
>CAKZJK010000172.1 GCA_936942565.1 uncultured Caulobacter sp.
TGGCGCAGGTCTTCGGCTTGGTGCCGGCCTTGGCGCCGGTGCCGGAGCAGGACTCGCAGGTCACCGACACCGGAATCTCGATCTGGGCGGTCTTGCCGAGGAACGCCTCCTCGAGCGTGATCTCCATATTGTAGCGCAGGTCGGCGCCGCGCTCGCGACCCGTTCCGCCGCGCCGCTGCCCGGCCATGCCGAACAGATCCTCGAAAATATCGGAGAACGAGGAGGCGAAGCCGGCGCCGAAGCCGTGCGCGCCCCCCATGCCGCCCTGCTCGAAAGCCGCATGACCGAAACGGTCATAGGCCGCGCGTTTCTGCGGGTCCTTGAGGGTCTCGTAGGCTTCGTTGATTTCCTTGAACTTTTTCTCGGCGCTGGCATCGCCCGGATTCTTGTCCGGATGCCACTTCATGGCCAGCTTGCGGAAGGCGGCCTTGAGCTTGGTCTCGTCGGCGTCGCGTTCGACTTCAAGGGTCTCGTAGTAGCAGCGCTTGGTGGACATCAATCAAACCCGCCCGAACTTCGCCCAACAGGAACGGCTGGCGCGACCGTCGCGCGCGTTCCGGGGCCGAATGAAAATGACCCCCATCCAACGAGCCGCGACGTGTGCTCTTGGCATGGGGGTCATGGTCATCGCCTCTGCCTCAGTTAAGCAGATTTCTTCTTGTCGTCGTCCACCTCGGTGAACTCCGCATCGACCACGTCATCCTTGGCGGCATCGCGGGCCGCATCGCTCTCGGCCTGCTGCTTGTACATGGCCTCGCCAAGCTTCATCGATGCCTGCGCCAGCGTGTTGCTCTTGGCCTTGATGGCCTCGGCGTCGTCGCCCTTCAGCGCTTCCTTGAGATCGCTGAGGGCGTCCTCGATGGCGCGGCGCTCGGGCTCGGCGACCTTGGCGCCATGCTCGGTCAGCGCCTTCTCAGTCGAATGCACCAGCGCATCGCCGTGGTTCTTGGCATCGACCGCCTCGCGGCGCTTTTTGTCCGCCGCGGCATTGGCCTCGGCGTCCTTGACCATCTTGTCGATGTCGGCTTCCGACAGACCGCCCGAGGCCTGGATGCGGATCTGCTGCTCCTTGCCGGTCGCCTTGTCCTTCGCCGAGACGTTGACGATGCCGTTGGCGTCGATGTCGAACGTGACCTCGATCTGCGGCATGCCGCGCGGCGACGGCGGAATGCCCATCAGGTCGAACTGACCGAGCATCTTGTTGTCGGCCGCCATCTCGCGTTCACCCTGGAAGACCCGGATGGTGACCGCGTTCTGATTGTCCTCGGCGGTCGAGAACACCTGGCTCTTCTTGGTCGGGATCGTGGTGTTGCGTTCGATCAGCGGGGTGAACACGCCGCCCAGGGTCTCGATGCCCAGGGTGAGCGGGGTCACGTCCAGCAGCAGCACGTCCTTGACGTCGCCTTGCAGCACGCCGGCCTGGACGGCCGCGCCCAGCGCCACGACTTCGTCGGGGTTCACGCCCTTGTGGGGCTCGCGGCCGAAGAAGTCCTGCACCGCCTGCTGGACCTTGGGCATGCGGCTCATGCCGCCGACCAGGATCACTTCGTCGATGTCGCTCTTCTTCAGGCCCGCGTCCTTCAGAGCCTGTTCGCACGGACCGATGGTGCGGGCGATCAGGTCGTCGACCAGGGCTTCCAGCTTGGCGCGCGACAGCTTGATGTTCAGGTGCAGCGGACCCGAGGCGTTCATGCTGATGAACGGCAGGTTCACTTCGTACTGGGCCGTCGAGCTCAGTTCCTTCTTGGCCTTTTCAGCCTCTTCGCGCAGGCGCTGCAGGGCCAGCTTGTCCTTGCGCAGGTCGACGCCCTGCTCCTTCTTGAACTCGTCGGCCAGGTAGTCGACGATCCGCAGGTCGAAGTCTTCACCGCCCAGGAAGGTGTCGCCGTTGGTCGACTTCACCTCGAAGACGCCGTCGCCGATTTCCAGGATCGACACGTCGAAGGTGCCGCCGCCCAGGTCGTAGACGGCGATCTTCTTGTTGTTGTCCTTGTCCAGGCCATAGGCCAGGGCCGCGGCGGTCGGCTCGTTGATGATCCGCAGGACTTCCAGGCCGGCGATCTTGCCGGCGTCCTTGGTCGCCTGACGCTGAGCGTCATTGAAGTAGGCCGGAACCGTGATGACCGCCTTGGTCACCGGCTCGCCGAGGTGCGCCTCGGCGGCTTCCTTCATCTTCTGCAGGATGAAGGCCGAGACTTCCTGCGGGCTGTAATCCTTGCCGTGAGCCTTGACCCAGGCGTCGCCGGTCGGACCCTTGACGATCTCGTAGGGCACCATGCCCTTGTCTTTTTCGACCACCGGGTCGCTCGCGTTGCGGCCGATCAGGCGCTTGATCGCGAACAGCGTGTTGGTCGGGTTGGTCACGGCCTGGCGCTTGGCGGGCTGGCCAACGAGGCGCTCGCCGTCTTCCAGGAAGGCCACGACCGACGGGGTGGTGCGAGCGCCCTCGGCGTTCTCGATCACCTTGGGGTTCTTGCCGTCCATGATGGCGACGCACGAGTTCGTGGTGCCAAGGTCGATGCCGATAATCTTGCTCATCTTCGTACCTGTCGCTCCTTTAGGCGGACGGCGGTGACAAGGGCCTTCTCGGAAGCGCCCCGGTTTTTCTCGTACCGTCCCCGTGGTTCGCACTCTCTCGGGTTTACGTTCCACATCCTGCCCGACCGACGAAAGCCGAGCGGGCTGAATGCGTTGTGCGAAGTTGACGAGCCCGTCAACCCCGCTTTCGAAGCCGGATATGGGGGATAGCCAGCGACGCGCAAGACCATAACCCCATGGGGCGAGGGGGAATCTGGTCCCAGAACACGTAAAAATGGCCGCGCCCGGAGAGCGCGGCCATGAAAAGTCTTGCTTTCCTAAGGACTTGAACCTTAGCCGGCCTTGGCGACCCAGGCGGTGATCGCCGGTAGGCGATCCTGGCGGATCTTGGAGCGGTCGAGCACGGAGGCCGCGGACTTTTCCGCCTCCTTGCGCGATCCCTCGGCCAGGTTGGCCGCGGCGTAGGCCCGGATCTTGTCGGCCATGGCCGGGTTCGACGCGCCGGCGCCCAGCCCCGGGATGAAGCGGGTGCGCGAGCTGGTGTCGACCTTGGCGTTGACCGCGTCCTTGTTGGCCACGGCCCAGTCGAAGGTCATCTCCGGGAAATTGCCGGCGACACGCGAGATCATGGTGCTGGACATCGTCTCGCCCGGCTCGGGCGTCAGGGCCAGTTCCAGCGCCTTCTTGGCCAGCGCCTCGTTTTCGGTCGCGGCCAGCAGCGAGTAAAGCTGCGCCTTGACCAGCGGGGTCTTCTCGGCCTGGGCCTGGGCGCGGATGGCGTCCCAGGTCGCCGCGTCGGCTTGCTTGGCGACGACATTGAGGATCGCCTTGCGCAGGGGACCCGGAATGGCGGTCGGATCGGTCTTGTCGGCGTTGAACCGGCGAATGGCCTCGGCCACCACGTCGGCGTCGCCCAGGCCGCCCAAGGTTCCGATCAGATTGGCCCGCAGGATGGCGATGGTGTCGGGCTCGCCGGCCTTGGCCGTCCAGCCCACGCGATCCAGCAGCGGACGCAGTTTGGCGATCGCCAGCCGGCGGAACGCCGCGCGCTCGGCCGGCATGCCCTCGTAGTAGCCATCGATCGTCGAATAGACGCCGGCGATCTTGGACAGCACCTGCGGATCGGCGTCGGCCGGCGTGGCCTTGGCCAGGTCCAGGAAGTCCGTGGCGGGCTGGTAGCCGGCCAGGCCCATCGACCAGGCGTCGCTCATCACGCCCAGCTGGTCGATCGCCGGCAGCTTGGCGAAGGCGCTGGCGACGCCAGCGAAACGCTCCGCGCCATACCGGACGCGGAAATAGCCGCTCTGACCGGCGTTGACGACGACGGGGCCGCAGCCCTCGACGGTCACCGAGCCCTTGCCGCCGGTCACCAGGGTCTTGGCCTCGCCACCACCCACGGCCTTGACCGTCACCGGCGTGCGCCAGACGAGCGGCGTCTTGTTCGGCATGTCCTTGCTGAACTCGCCCTGGGTCAGGGCCAGGGTCGTCTTGCCGGCGGCGCAGGTGGCGCTATCGACCGTGATCAACGGCACGCCCGGCTGGAGGGTGAAGTCGTGGGCGATCGCCTTGATCGGCTTCTTGGCCGCCACCTCGACGGCCTGCCACAGGTCGTCGCTGACCGTGTTGCCGTGGGCGTGCTTCTTCATGTAGGCGCGCACGCCGTCGCGCCAGGCGTCGTGGCCCACATAGCTTTCCAGCATGCGGATCACGGCCTCGCCCTTCTGATAGGTGATGCCGTCGAAGGCCTGGCTGGCCTGCTCGACCGTCTCGACGTGCTGCACGACCGGGTGGGTGGTCGACAGGGCGTCAAGGCCCATGGCGTATTCACGGCCGCCGACGGCGACCAGCGCGGAATTCCATTCGGGATGGAAATGCTCGGTCGCCCGGCCCTCCATCCATGAGGCGAAGCCCTCGTTCAGCCAGAGGTCGTCCCACCAGGCCATGGTGACGAGGTCGCCGAACCACTGGTGGGCCATTTCGTGGGCCACGGTCGTGAAGACGTTCTGCTTGTCCGTCTCGGTCGAGATCTTCGGATCCAGCAGCATGGCGTATTCGAAGTAGAAGATCGCGCCCCAGTTCTCCATCGCGCTGAAGAACTGGCTGCGGCCCGGCGCGGCGATGTTGTCCAGGGCCGGCAACGGGTAGGCCGTGCCGAAGTAGTCGTTGTACCAGGGCAGGATGTCGGCGGCCGCCTTCAGGGCGAACCGCGCCTTCGGGGTGTCGCCCTTCTTGGTGACTACGCCGACATCGACGCCGGCCGCCTTGACCGAGGCGCGGTCGAACTCGCCCAGGCCGAAGAACAGCAGGTAGGTCGACATCTTCGGCGAGGTGGCGAACGTCACGACGGTCTTGCCGCCGCCGATGTCCTTGGACGAGGCGATCGGCATGTTGCCCAGCGCCATCTGTCCGGTCGGGATCGTCGCCTCGACGCGATAGGTGGCCTTGTAGAAGGGCTCGTCCCATGACGGGATGAAGCGGCGGGCGTCGGAATTCTCGAACTGGGTGTAGATCGCGCGCTTCTTGCCAGTCTCCGTCTCGTAGTCGAGCGCGAACAGGCCGGCGGCCTGGGTGTAGATCTTGCCGGCGTAGTCGATCGCCAGAACGTACTTGCCCTTGGGCAGCGGCTTGGCGAACGTGAAGCTGGCCGTCTGGGCCTCGTCGTCGACCTTGACCCTGGCCTGACCGATTCCGGCGATCTCGGCCTTGTCGAAGGTCAGGTCGGCGGCCTGCAGGGTCACGGTGCTGGTCGGCTCGACCACCTCGATGGAAATCTTCGCGCGGGCCTTGAAGCTCAGCTTGTCGATGTCGGGCGTGAAGGCCAGATCATAGTGCGAGGGCCGGACGTTGCGCGGAAGCTGGGTGGTGACGGTGGCGAAGGTCGCGCCCTTCGAACCGGCGGTCGCGGGCGCGGTGGCGGCGGGAGCGCCTCCCGCGGCCAAAAGGATCACGGCCGCGGCCGTGGAGGACAAGAGACGACGCATGTTGGCTTCCAGACTGGAAAAATTATCCGGCCCCCTCAGCCGGCGGCGCAAACCAACACCTTCCGCCTCCGCGTCGCGCGTTAATTATCGGTAATGTTGCGCCCCCTCTCCGTCATCCCTGGCTTCGACCTGTGGCCGGGTCTCATGGACCTCGAGGCCCAGAAGGTTCTGGTCGCGACCATCCTTGAGGCCGCTGAAACCGCGCCGTTCGCCCAATACGAGACGCCGCAGGGCAAGGCGATGAGCGCGGCGATGACGGCGTTCGGGCCGCTGGGCTGGATCAGCGACCGCGCCGGCTATCGCTACGTCGATCGGCATCCGGGAACGGATCGGCCCTGGCCGCCGATGCCGGAGGTCCTGCGCGATCTCTGGGCGCGGCTGGGCGATCCGGAGACGCCGGCGGACTCCTGCCTCGTCAACCTCTATCGCGGCGACGCCAAGATGGGCCTGCACCAAGACCGCGACGAGGCCGATCCGCGCTTTCCGGTGCTGTCGATCTCGCTGGGCGACACGGCGGTGTTCCGGATCGGCGGCGCGAGCCGCAAGGACCCGACCAAGAGCCTGCGGCTGGCCTCCGGCGACGTCTGCCGGCTCTCGGGCCCGGCCCGGCTGGCCTTCCACGGCGTCGACCGGATCCTGCCCGGCTCGTCCGGCTTGGTCCCCGGCGGCGGCCGGATCAATCTGACCCTGCGACGAGCGCGCTAAAGCCCGTCCGGAATGGAAAAGGGCCGCCCCTTTCGGAACGGCCCTCTTGATATCGCTACCGGAAACCGGTGTCCGGGCCTCGCCCGGATCAGCCGCGCAGCTTGCGCGTGATGGTCTCCAGGTCTTGGTTCAGGGCGCTGTCCTCGGCGCGCAGGGCCTCGATGCGGCGCACGGCGTGGAGCACCGTGGTGTGGTCGCGACCGCCGAAGCGACGGCCGATATCCGGCAGCGAGCGGGTGGTCAGCTGCTTGGCCAGCCACATGGCGGCCTGGCGCGGACGGGCCACGGCGCGGTTGCGGCGCTCGCTGAGCAGGTCGGCCTGCTTCATGCCGTAGTGCTCGGACGTAGCCTTCTGGATGTCGTCGATGGTGATGCGCTTCTCGCCCGACCGCAGGTGCGGACGGAGGATCGCCTGGACCTCGTCGAGGGTCATGCGCGACAGCCCTTCCCCGGCGCGAGCCGACAGGGTGTTCAAGGCGCCTTCCAGTTCACGGACGCTGTCGGTGAAGCGGTCGGCGAGGAATTGCAGGACGTCCGGACGCATGGTCGGCTCGAAGCCGTGCGCGGCCGACAGGGTCTGGATCTTGCGCTCCAGGATGCCCAGGCGCAGCGAGCGGTCGGCCGGCTCGAGGCCGCAGACCAGGCCCGCCGACAGGTGCGAGCGCAGGTGGGCGTCCATCTCGGTCATGGCCGACGGCGGACGGTCCGACGAGAAGACGACGCGGCGGCCTTCCTCGACCAGCGCGGTCAGGGTGTGGAACAGCTCTTCCTGGGTCGACTGCTTGCCCGCGATGAAGTGGACATCGTCGATGATCAGGAGGTCGGCGGCGCGCAGCTCTTCCTTGAAGGCCGCCGTCTGGCGATCCATCACGGCGCGGACGAAGGTCGACAGGAAGCGCTCGGCGGTCAGGTAGACCACGCGCTTTTCCGGCGCGTTGCGCATGGCTTCCCAGGCCAGGGCGTTCAGCAGGTGCGTCTTGCCGAAGCCGTAGGGGCCGTGGAACAGCACGGGATTGAAGTGACCGTCGGCCCAGTTGGCGATCCGGCGCGCCACGGCGTGGGCGAACTCGTTGGCCGGACCCGGGACGAAGGTCTCGAAGGTGAAGCGCTCTTGCAGGCCCTGGGTGCGGGGCGACTTGGCGCTGGTCGGCGCCACGGCCGGGGCGTCGGTCGACACCGGCAGCACGATCTCGAACGGCTCGGCGACGGCGGCCGGCTTGGCGGCGGCCTCGACATAGGCGCCGGCCAGGGCCTCGAACTCCAGACGCGACTTCAGGTCGATGCGACGACCGGTCGGGTCGTTGGCGGCCCACAGCTCGCCGATGCGGCGCCAGGCGCCGCGACGGATCCAGTCGCGGGCGATGCCCGTGGGGGTCACGAGAACGATGTCGCCCGTGGCGGCCTCGCGCAGAACGGCGGGCGCGATCCACGACCCGAAAGCCGCGTCGCCCAACTCACGCTTCAACGCCACGCAAACCTTGGACCAGACAGTCGCCGCCGGCTCGCAAGCCGCCGCGATCGCCGCCGAGAAGTCCTGGCTGGCCACCCCACCCTTCATCGTCATTCGTCCACCGCCTCGCAAAAAAGTAACCGCCGCAAACACTTTCAGCCGCCGCCCCCCATGGCGCGCGACCGGTTAGCCTCAACGCGCACAGGTTCTTACTCGGCGAACACGATCGGTCCGCCGCCGCCTTGTTTTTCCAAGACTGGAGAAGCGTTGAGACGCTTAAACTAGCCAGCGGCGGAGGCTGGTCAAACGGAAAACTTGCGTCCGGTCGCGGATATTTCTGTTGACTCGCGAGAGGGCCTCGCCCCGCAAGGGAATACCCGGAAAAGGGTCTCAGATCACAGTTTGCAACGTCAGGAAAAGAGCGTTGGATTCAAAGCAAAAGCCGGCCAGGCGAACCTGACCGGCTTTCGTAAATACTTGAAATCGCTCGACGAACGGCGTTCGTCAAGAATCTGGACTAGGCCGCGGCCTTATCCAGCTTCTTCAGGCGAGCCGCCAGGCGCGAGACCTTGCGAGAGCCCGTGTTCGGATGAACCACGCCCTTCGAAACGGCGCGCATCAGTTCCGATTGCGCTTCGACGAAAGCGGCCTTGGCGACGGCGACGTCACCCTTGGCGATCGCGTCCTCGAACTTGCGCAGGAAGGTGCGCACGCGCGAGCGGCGAGCGGTGTTGACTTCGGTGCGGCGAGCGATCTTGCGGATCGCTTTCTTGGCGCCGGGATTA
>CAKZJK010000173.1 GCA_936942565.1 uncultured Caulobacter sp.
GTGCAGCCCGGCGAGTTCGCCCGCCAGGACGGTCGAGATGGTGGCCAGATTGACGTGAACCACGCCCTTGGGCGCGCGGGCCAAGGCGCCGCTGTCGACCAGCACGTCCTTCATCGCCTGGTCATGGGCCAGCATCGACAGCACGATATCGGCCTTGAAGGCCTGATCGACGTCGGCGGCCGGCGTCGCGCCCTCGGCGACCAGTTCATCGACGATGGCCCGCGAGCGGTTCCACACCGTCACCTTAACGCCCTTGGCGAGCAGATTGCGGACCATCGCCGCGCCCATGGCGCCCAGGCCGATCATCGAGACGTTCATGAGAAGCTCCGCGACATTGTCCGCCGGGGATGTAGGCCCTTCGCGGCGGCCACGCCACGCCCGCCTGCGCCATAATGTCGCGGAACGCCGTTCTTTGAATCACCCTAGGCTCGCTTCCGACAGGATGAGGGCAGGATGCAGATCAACGAACACGCCAGGATCAACACGCTGATCTATCAGTTCGCCCAGCAGTACCTGGAGAAGCGCGGCTGGTTCGAGAGCCTGGACGGGGTCCCCCGCAACAAGAACGGGCTGGTCCCCTGGATCACCTATCCGGCCTTCCGTCAGCTGGAGCGGATCGTTAAGCCCGGCGCGCGCGTGTTCGAGTACGGCTGCGGCGGCTCGTCCCTGTGGTGGGCCTCGCACGCTTCGGAAGTGATCAGCGTCGAGCATGACGCCGACTGGGCGGCCCGCGTGGCCGAGAACGCCCCCGCCAATCTGAAGGTCGTCACCCGCGTACGGGACGAGGCGTGCTCCGAAGAGCGCCAGGCGGCCATCGCGCCGTTCTTCGCCGATCCGCCGGAGCTGCCCCTGTCGCACGACGAGGGTCACAACGTCATGCACGGCCTGATGAACGCTGAGTTCGTGGCCTACGCCACCGAGATCACCGCGCACGAACCCGAGAGCTTCGACGTGGTGATCGTGGACGGCATGGCCCGCGCCCTATCGGCCTGGCTGGCGGCCAAGTACGTCAAGCCGGGCGGGATCATCGTCTTCGACAACAGCGACCGCTGGCAATACAACGGCGCCTTCCGACAGCTGAACGCGGCCGGCTTCCGGCGCGTCGACTTCTACGGTCCCGGGCCGGTCAATCGGCTGGAATGGTGCACGTCGCTCTTCGTGCGCGATCTGGAAATCTTCGCCGACAATATCGACAGCCCGCAAGGCGACTGCGACCTCGGCTGGTAGAGCGCTTCAGGTTTAGGCGTGAGCGGCCAAGCCGCCCGAAAGCGCTCTTGGTCTGAACTTCAGATCAGGCCGTGCGCCTTGACCGCGCCGCGCAGACGCGCCGGATCGATGAAGTGATGCGTGTGAAAGCCCAGGGCGTCGGCGGCGGCGATGTTCGCGGCGCTGTCGTCGATGAATAGCAAGTCGCGCGCGGCGAGGCCCGTCCGCTCCAGCACGATCTCGTAGATCCGGCGATCGGGCTTGATGACCTTCTCGTCGCCCGAGACGATCGCGTCGCGGAACACCCCGAAATGGCCGGGCGAGACGGCCCGCACGACCGGCCACTTGCTTTGCGGCATGTTGGTCAGGGCGAACTGCGGCACGTCGCGAGCGGCCAGGGCCTCGATCACGTCGGCGGTCTCGGGAATCGGGCCCGACAGCATCTCGTCGAAGCGTTCGTCCCAGGCCCGGATCTCGGCCGCGTGCTGGGGATGCCGCGCGATCAGCGACGCGGCGTTCTCGGCGAAGCCCACGCCCCGGTCATGGGCGACGTGCCAGTCGAGCGTGCAGACATGCGAAAGGAACCGGTCGAGATCGGCCGGTTCCTTGAAAATCTTCGCGTAGAGCGCGCGGGGATCCCAGCGCACGATAACGTTGCCGACATCCCAGAGAACGGCTCTGGGACGCCCGGCGGCCGTCATCAGCCCTGCTTGGCCTTGAAGCGCGGGTCGGTCTTGTTGATGATGTAGATGACGCCCTTGCGGCGAACCATCTTGCAGTCGCGGTGGCGACCCTTCAGCGACTTCAGCGAGCTGCGAACCTTCATGACCGTCTCTGTACTCAGCGGAGAGGTTCGGGCGCGCCAAGAGAGCGGCCGGAACATCCGGGTGTTTCGGAGGCGGTGCGTATAAGTGCGACGGGCTCCTGAGTCAATGCGCTCAAAGGCTCCGACGCGTGTTTGAGGGAACTTACCCCGGCCCGCGCGCTTGTGATTGAACCCATTGTCCGAACGCCGGTAGCTTCCTCGCATGGCTCTTGATCGTCGCGTCTTCCTTGTCCTGTTCCTCGCCGGCTGCGCGGAAACGGCCACCCATCCGCCGATGCCCCCCGTCCAGACGGCGAAACCCGCGCCGTCGGCCCAAACGCCGGGGACGCCATCGACGACGCCCGCCGCCCCTCAAGCGCCCGCCAACGCCGAGACTCAGGCCTTCGACGCCTGGCTCGCCGACTTCCGCCCCCGCGCCATCGCCGCGGGCCTTTCGCCCCAATTGCTGGACCGCGAACTCTCGGGCCTGACGCCCAATCCCCGGGTGATCAGCCTGGACAGCCGCCAGCCGGAGTTCTCCAAGCCGGTCGGCGCCTATATCGCCGGCGTGATCAGCGACGACCGGGTCGCGATCGGCCGCGCCAAGCGCGATCAGCTAACCTTCCTGCCGGAGATCGAGGCGCGTTACGGCGTGCCGCGCGACATCCTGCTGGCGATCTGGGCGATGGAGTCGGCCTTCGGAAAGCTGCAGGGCGACTTCGATGTCGTCCGCTCGATGGCCAGCCTCGCCGCCGACGGGCGTCGCCGGGGCTGGGCCGAAGGCGAGCTGATCGCCGCGCTCAAGATCATCGACTCCGGAGAGGTCACCCGCGAGCAGCTTAAAGGCTCGTGGGCCGGCGCCATGGGCCAGACCCAGTTCCTGCCCAGCAGCTATCGCGCCACGGCGGTGGATTTCGACAACGACGGCAAGCGCGACATCTGGGGCTCGGACGCCGATTCCCTGGCCTCGGCGGCCAATCTGCTGGTCAAGGGCGGCTGGAAGCCCGGGGTGGGCTGGGCCAAGGAGGTCATCCTGCCGCCCGGCTTCGACTATTCCCTGGCTGAAGGTCCGCGCGAGATCCCGGCCTGGTGGGAAGCCAAGGGCGTGCGCCGCGCCGACGGTCTGCCGTGGACGGCGGCGGACGCCGAGCAGCCAGCGGGCCTGATCCTGCCGGCGGGCGCGGCCGGGCCGGCGTTCCTGGCGCTGCCGAACCACTTCGCCATCCGGACCTACAACAACTCGACATCCTACGCGCTGGGCATTGGCCTTCTGGCCGACCGCTTCGCTGGCGGCGGGCCACTGGTCACGCCCTGGCCGCAGGAAACGGCGCTATCGCTGTCGGATCGGATGGCCGCCCAGATCGCGCTCGCCCGCGTCGGCTTCAATCCTGGCCCCGCCGACGGCGTGGTCGGCGCCAACACCCGTAAGGCCCTGCGCGCCTGGCAGCAGAGCCAACAACTGCCGGCCGACGGCTACCTGTCCAGCGACATGGTCGCCCGGCTCAAGGCCCAGGCGGGCATCACGCCTTAGCGCGTTAGGCCGCCCGAACGCGCTCTAGGATACGGCGATCTCCATCCAGATCGCGCGGCGCTCGCCGGGCTGGAGGACGGCCATGCCCGTCTCACCCTCGCCGAACGGGTTCGGCCGGCTGGCGCAGGGCTCGACGCACAGGTAGTCCTCGCCCGGCGGGACATAGACGTGCAGCCAGCGGCAATCGGCCGAGGCGGTGATCACGGTGTCCGGCCGGCCCGGCGCGCGAAGCACGGCCCGCTGGTCCCAGCCGGTGTAGCAGTGGTCGATCAGCCCATGGCCCTCGACCGCCGCGCAAGACGCCCAGTCGGCCTCCCACGGCCCCGGGTGATGGATCGTCGGCAAGGCCTCGGTGTCGATCAGCCAGACCCCGTCGTTGGCGGCGGTCAGGGTCTCGCCCGGACGCCGCGGGAAATAGGGATGGAAGCCCAGCCCCGCCGGCATCGCCATCTCGCCGGTATTGATGACCGTCAGCTCGGCGCGGAAGCCCGCGTCCAGGAGCTGGAAGCGCTGTTCGGCGCGGTAGGCCCAAGGCCAGGCGTCCGGCGCGTGCTCGTAGGACAGCAGCGCCTCGCCGGCGGCGGCGCGCTCGACCGTCCAGGCCGAGCGCCAGCCCTGGCCGTGCAGCGTGTGCGGGTGTCCGGCAAGGTTCGGCGGCAGCGCGACCTCGCGCCCTTCGAACACGAACCGGCCGCGCGGGATGCGATTGCAGAAGGGGACAAGCGAAAAACTCGCCGTCAGCAAGGCGTCGTCCGCTCCTGGCGCGGCCGGCCGCAGGACATCGACACCGCCGACCGTGAAGCTCTCCACCGCGCCGCCGACCTGGGGCAGAAGCGTCAGGCGGGCGCGGCCCTGTTCGATGGCGCTCATCCAGCGGCTCCTCGTGATTTCGCCGGGCATCGGTAGGATCATTCGGCGATCGGGCCAAGCCTTGGCGGTGTCTCCGGTGGAGACGCGAGAGTCGCGACAGCCGGCTGACCCACGCGACATTTCGCCACATGGCCGAACGTCGGTGCGTCAATGATTTGCTCTGCTTTTGCGAACCATTCGCGCTAAGATGCGGCTGCGACAGAGTTTTCGCGGAAAGGGCGCGAATATCGAGCGCTTCCCCAAAGGGAGAGTTTTCCGACACCGGTGTCCGATCGCCGCAACAAACGATCGTCTTTCCGCCCAAAAGATGGATATTGCTGCGCCTGTGGGGGAATGTGGTGTGCCTAAGCGGGTGATCTTTTGAGCGCAACAAGCTCGGACAAGACCGTGCTGTTGAGCCTTTACGAGGAAAAGCGGGCCAATCTGGTGCGCTTCTTCGCCGCGCGACTGAATTCGCGCGCCGAGGCCGAGGACCTGGTGCAGGACCTATACCTTCGACTGACGGCGATGGAGCCGGACGCGACCGTGGAAAACCCGTCCGCCCTGCTGCACCGCATCGGTTCAAATCTCATGCTGGATCGCCTGCGCAGCCAGAAGCGCTCCGGCGCGCGCGATCACGACTGGCGGGAGGCCAACACCATCGTCCTGGCCGGACACGAGGTGGCCGACGAGCCGACCGCCGACCAGGTGGTGGAAGCCCGGCAGAGGTTGCGGGCTCTAGTCGAGGCCGTGGACGATCTTCCCGAGAAGACCCGCCATGCCTTCCAATTGCACAAGCTGGAGGGCTTAAGCCACGCCGAGACAGCGCGTCGCATGGGCATAAGCACTAGCACGGTGGAAAAGCACATTAGCGCGGCCCTCAAGGCCCTGACGAGGCGACTTCGTTGATTTATGCAGTTGTCGATGGAGGGCGAGGCGTCGTCGCGACGTCCTCTTCCTGGGGGATGATGGATCCTCGTCGGAGCAACGCCGGATGAGCCGGGCAGCGCAGCATCTGCAAGAGGCGGCCGATTGGCTGACCCGACTGCAGCGGCCTGAGGTCGATGAGACCGACTGGCTGGCGTTCGACGCCTGGCTTTCCGAGCCGGGCGCCCAGGAGGCG
Organism: uncultured Caulobacter sp.; assembly: GCA_936942565.1. Classification (GTDB taxonomy): domain Bacteria; phylum Pseudomonadota; class Alphaproteobacteria; order Caulobacterales; family Caulobacteraceae; genus Caulobacter. The sequence continues at coordinate 5,515 of CAKZJK010000173.1, forward strand.
TATGACGCCATCCAGGCCGTCGACGAGGAGATCTTCCAGCGAGGTTCGGCGATCCGGGGGGAACTGTCCGAACCTAGGCGTGTCGCGGCGAAGCGGACGTTCTCGATCGACTGGCGTTGGCTGGGCGGTCTGGGCGCGGCCGCCGCCGCGGCCGCCCTCGCGATCACCGTCGCCCCCTGGGGCGAGCTCCTGCCCCAGCCGGATACGCTCTACACCACCGCCAAGGGCGAAAGCCGCACCTTGCAGCTGGCCGACGGAAGCCGCGTCGATCTGAACACCGACTCTCACATTTCGGTTCGCCTGGAAAAGGACGCTCGCCGCGTTACGGTCCATGAAGGTCAGGCCCTGTTCGACGTGGCGCACGATGGCGCCCGCCCCTTCCTGATCACCGCCGGGGACGAGACCGTGCGCGTGGTCGGCACCCGGTTCGACGTCCGCCGCCGCGACGGACAGCTCAGCGTCACCGTTCTGCGGGGCCTGGTCGAGGTCTCCACCGACGGCGAGGACACGCCGATCCGCCTGCGCCCAGGCCAGATGCTGGAGCATCTCGAGGGCGCGTCGGGGGTCTCGGTCCGCGCCGTGGCGGCCGAGGATCAAGTGGGCTGGCGCTCGGGCCGGCTGGTCTATCGCGACCAGCCGCTGGGTCGGATCGTCAGCGATATGAACCACTATTTCGAGCGGCCCATTCGCCTGGAAGGCGAGAACACCGCCACGCTTCGGTTCTCCGGCGTATTGATCGTGGATGGTCAGGATGCGATGCTCCGTCGCTTGACCAGCCTGATGCCGATTTCGGCGACGCCGACCGATGATGCCATTGTCCTACGCGGAAGGCCGTCCGCCTCGAACTGACGCGCGTAAGCAGGCCCGATCCTGAGACGGGCCCTTTCCCTTTTTGTCGCCAGCCTTCTAGGACTTGGCCTTAGCGGACGCGGTGGCCGCCGAAAGCCGCGCGCGTCTGGACATCCGCAAGGCCACCGCCGCCGAAACCCTGATCGAGCTTGGCGTTCGCATGGGCGTCAGCATCGGCGGCGTCGAGGCCTGCAAGGGAACAGGCGTTTCGCTGGTGGGCTCGTTCACCCTCCGCGAAGCGCTCGACCGCGCCGTGGCCGGACGCGGCTGCGGCTACGCCTTTATCGACGCCCGCACGATCCGATTCTCGCCGCTCAAGCCCGCGCCGCGTCCGCAGGTCGTGGCGCGCCCGGCCGCGACGGTCGCGGTGGAGCCCATGGCGCCGCTGGCGCCGCTGATCGTGACCGCCGGCAAGCGGCCCGCCCGGCTGGGCAGCCTGCCCGGCGGGGTCAGCGTCATCGGCTCGCCCCAGCTGCAGGACACCGGGGTCGGCGAAACCGGCTCGGTGTCGCGCCAGACGGCTGGCTTCATCACCACCAACCTGGGCGCGGCGCGCAACAAGATCCTGCTGCGGGGCCTGTCGGACGGCACCTTCACGGGCCGAACCCAGTCAACGGTGGGGACCTATCTCGACGACCTGCCGGTCAACTACAACGCGCCGGATCCGGACCTGAGGCTGATCGACGTCGACCGGGTCGAGGTGCTGCGGGGGCCGCAGGGCGCCCTCTACGGCGCCGGATCGCTGAGCGGCATCTATCGGATCGTCACGCGCGCGCCCGAATTCGGCGCCTATTCCGCCTCGGCCGGCGCCACCGTCGCCGACACCGAGTCCGGCTCGAAGAGCTATCGCTTCGAAGGCGTGGTCAACGTGCCGACCAGCGCCCAGTCGGCCCTGCGGGCGACGATCTATCACGACGTCGACGGCGGCTATCTGGACGATGTGAACCTGCGCCTGTCGAACGTGGACAAGACCACGCGCCGCGGGGGCCGCGTGGCTTGGCGGGTCGAGCGCGGCGAGTGGGAGGTTCGGCTGGGCGTCGCCGGTCAGAGCGTCTCGTCCAAGGACACGCAGTACGTGACCCTGGCGCCTGGCGGACCGCGCCGCGCCAACCAGGTGCGCGAAAACCATCGTAACCGCCTGGGGCAGACGTCGCTGAAAGTCAGCGGCTCGGGCGATTGGGGCCGGTTCGAGTCGGTGAGCGGCTATGTCACCCACAATTTCGCCAGCCGCTACGACGCCACCATGGCCCTCACTCAGTTCGCCGAGCAAGGCGTCGAGCTTGGCCTCTACGACGAGAGCTCGCGCGTGCGCATGTTCGTCGAGGACGCGCTCTATACGGGCCCGGAACGTGGCCGGCTGCGCTGGATGCTCGGCATGTTCGCCAGCGCCAGCATCGAGGAAGGCGACTCCGAGCTGCGCGTCCGGACCTCGAACATCACGCGCGGGATCTACAATGAGGACCGCAAGGACCTGCTGAACGAATACGCGGTCTATGGCGAGGCGAGCTACGACCTGGGCGGCGGCTGGAAGGCGGCGCTGGGCGGGCGGAGCTTCAAGACCACGGTGCACACCCGCTCGTACGTGGTCGCGCCGTTCCCCGGCACGTCACGGAACCTGGACCGCACGGCCTCGTTCAGCGGCTTCTCGCCCAAGATCTCGCTGCAGCGCGATCTGTCCGGCGGCGGCATGATCTACGCGCTGACCTCGGAGGGGTACCGCGCCGGCGGGTTCAACTCCGGCGGCCTGACGACGCCGACCGAGACCCGCCGCGTGTTCAGGCCCGACCACCTGCGCAACTATGAGATCGGCGCCACCCTGACGCCCTTCAGGGGCCGCCTGAACCTGCGCACGGCGCTGTTCTATGACGATTGGCGCGACATCCAGACGGACCAGTACTTCTCCTCGGGCCTGTCCTACACCGCCAATATCGGCGACGGCCGCAATCGGGGCGTCGAGCTCGAGGCCGCCTGGCGGGCGACCAACCGTCTGACGCTTTCGGGCAACGCGCTGTTCAACGAACCCAAGCTGACCCGCATCGCGCCGGGCCGCCCGGTGGTCCAGATCTCCTACGGTCCCATTTCCCCGGTTGCCGC
>CAKZJK010000174.1 GCA_936942565.1 uncultured Caulobacter sp.
AATGTCCAGCGTGCGCATGGCGATCTTGAAGCCTTCACCAGGGGCGCCCAGCCGGCGCGTGGCCGGAATGCGGCAATTGTCAAAGCGTATGGTTGCCAGCGGATGCGGCGCGATCACCTCGATGCGCTCCGCTATGGAAAAGCCCGGATCGTCGGCAAAAACGACGAAGGCTGAAATTCCGCGTGTGCCCGGCGCTTCGCCGGTGCGGGCGAAAACCGTGTAGACATCGGCAATGCCGCCATTGGAGATCCAGGTCTTTTCGCCGTCGAGCACGTAGGCATCGCCATCGGCGCGGGCCGCGCATGCCATGGCGGCGACGTCCGAACCGGCCTGCTTTTCCGACAGTGCGAAGGCGGAGAGCCATGCGCCGGACGTGACTTTCGGCAGGACCGCCGCCTTGAGTTCGTCGGTGCCGGACAGGCCGATCGCGCCGGTTCCCAGACCCTGCATGGCAAAGGCGAAATCCGCCAATCCCTCGTGCCAGGCCAGCGTTTCGCGCGCCAGGCAGACGGAACGGGAATCGATCGGTGCGCGTCCGGCTTCACCGGTGGCGAGGCCGAGCAGCCCCGCTTCGCCCAGAAGGCGCACCAGGGCGCGGCAGGCCTTGTCGACATCATGGTAATCGACCGAGGCCAGCGCGCCGGACCTTGCAAACGCATCCAGCCGATCGACAACGCTGCGGTGCTCCGGGCTGAAGAACGGCCAGTCGAGATGTTCGCGGGTGGGTCCGGACAGGCGCGTCATCAATTGCCCTCGAAAACCGGTTTCTGCTTGGCGGCAAAGGCTTCGAAGGCACGCCTGAAATCGCCGGTCGCCATGCAGATCGCCTGCGCCTGGGCCTCGGACTCGATCATTTCGTCAATGCCCATGGCCCATTCCTGGTTCATCATCGTCTTGGTAATGCCATGGGCGAACCAGGGACCGTCGGCCAGCAAATGGGCGAGCCTGTCGGCGGCGAGATCGATGTCCTCGGCGGGGTGCAACGCGTTGAAGAAACCCCAGCGCTCGCCTTCGTCCGCCGTCATGAACCGGCCGCTATAGAGCAGTTCGGCGGCGCGCCCCTGTCCGATGATGCGGGGCAGGATGCCGCAGGCGCCCATATCGGCGCCGGCAAGGCCGACGGCGCGATGGACGCGTCGAACCTGCTGAAGCCGGCGCTGGCGCGCGGCGAGCTGCATTGCATCGGCGCGACCACGCTCGACGAGTATCAGAAGCATGTCGAGAAGGACGCTGCGCTCGCCCGCAGGTTCCAGCCGGTCTACGTCACCGAGCCCACGGTCGAGGACACCATCTCGATCCTGCGCGGCCTGAAGGAAAAGTACGAGGTCCACCACGGGGTGCGGATCAGCGACAGCGCCATCGTCGCCGCCGCCATGCTGTCCAACCGCTACATCGCCGACCGCTTCCTGCCGGACAAGGCGATCGACCTCGTCGACGAGGCCTCCAGCCGCGTGCGCATGCAGATCGACTCCAAGCCCGAGGAGCTGGACGAGATCGACCGGCGCCTGGTGCAGCTGAAGATCGAGCGCGAGGCCCTCTCCAAGGAAACCGACGCGGCCTCCAAGCAGCGCCTGGAGAACCTGGAAGTCGAGATCGACGACCTGCAGTTCCGGTCGGACGAGATGACCGCCAAGTGGAGGGCCGAGAAGGAGAAGGTCGGCGGCGCGGCGCAAGCCCGTGAAGCCCTCGACCGCCTGCGCGCCGACCTCGCCAACGCCCAGCGCGCCGGCGACTTCGCCCGCGCCGGCCAAATCCAGTACGGCGAGATCCCGGCCCTGGAGAAGCGTCTGGCCGAGGCCGAGGAGAGCGACACCCAGGCCCTGACCCCCGAGGTCGTCGACGCCGAGCAGATCGCCGCCGTCGTCAGCCGCTGGACCGGCGTGCCCGTCGAGAAGATGCTCGAGGGCGAGCGCGAGAAGCTCTTGAAGATGGAAGACCAGCTGCGCGGTCGCGTGGTCGGCCAGGACGAGGCCCTGGAGGCGGTGTCCGACGCCGTCCGCCGCGCGCGCGCCGGCCTGCAGGATCCGTCCAAGCCGATCGGCTCGTTCCTGTTCCTGGGCCCGACGGGCGTGGGCAAGACCGAGCTGACCAAGAGCCTCGCCGAGTTCCTGTTCGCCGACGAGGCGGCCATCACCCGGATGGACATGTCCGAGTACATGGAAAAGCACTCGGTCAGCCGCCTGATCGGCGCGCCTCCCGGCTATGTCGGCTACGACGAGGGCGGGGCGCTGACGGAGGCCGTCCGTCGCCGTCCGTACCAGGTCGTGCTGTTCGACGAGATCGAGAAGGCCCACCCCGACGTCTTCAACGTGCTCTTGCAAGTGCTGGACGACGGCCGCCTGACCGATGGCCAGGGCCGCACGGTCGACTTCCGCAACACGCTGATCATCATGACCAGCAACCTGGGCGCGGAGTTCCTGGCCAACCAGGAGGAGGGCGAGGACGTCGAGGCCGTCCGGCCGATGGTCATGAACATGGTGCGCGGCCACTTCCGCCCCGAGTTCCTGAACCGGATCGACGAGATCATCCTGTTCAAGCGCCTGTCGCGCCACAACATGGGAGACATCGTCCGCATCCAGCTGCAGCGGGTCGAGAAGCTCCTGGCCGATCGCCGCATGAGCCTGGCGCTGGACGCCGAGGCCCTGAACTGGCTGGCCGACAAGGGCTACGACCCGGTCTATGGCGCGCGCCCCCTGAAGCGCGTGATCCAGAAGGAACTGGTCGACCCGATCGCCAAGAAGCTCCTGGCCGGCGAGATCGAAGACGGCGGCGTGATCGCCGTCGGGGTCGAAGGCGGGCAGCTGTCGTTCGGCAAGGCGGTGCTGCAGTAAGCGTTAGGAGCCCCTCTCTCTTCAAGAGAGGGAGGGGCCCATCGCCCCGGCGATGGGAGGGTGAGTGGTTTCACGGCTGGCCGGCGAAATCCGGATCTAAGCCGTCATCCCGCGCTTTATGCGCGGGACCCATTTGTCCGCCGCACGGGCGGAGATCACCCCGCTCTCACATGGAAGCTGAACCATGGATCCCGCGCATGAAGCGCGGGATGACGATGGTGGGCTTGCTGGAACTGACGTACCCACTCACCCCCCACCGCTCCGCGGCGGGCCCCTCCCTCTCTCCATGAGAGAGGGGATTGGAACGCGGCCCTTTTTCTTGAAGCCGTGTCGCGGTATCTCCCCGCATGGCCAAGACCACCAAGCTCACCACGGAATTCGACATCGAGGTCGACGGAGACCCCTATGTCTGGCGGCTGCATCGCCTGCCGCAGTGGTCCTACGACCCGTCGGAGCGCCACGGCAAGGTGATCGCCGCGCGCCACAAGGAAGGCCAGCGCGAGGCGATGATCGAGTTCCCGCCCGGCCCCAAGCCCAAGTTCAGCGCCCCGCCGCTGAAGCCCTCGCAGATCCCCGTCCGCGTCGTCGCCAAGGCCATCGCCTCGGCCATCGAGGCCGGCTGGGAGCCGCTGTCGCGCGGCAAGCCGGTGGTGATCTATGTCGACGAGGAAGGCGCCTGAGCGTTCCGCCGCTCTTCCTTGAAGATTGCTTCCCGTCGCGAGTTGTGGCTGCCTTGAATACTCCCTAGGCGTGTTGGCGCGCCGGCGGCAGCGAGGCGGGGGCATGGCCGTCAAGACGAAGAAGGCCGGAGCCGCCACGGGCGCCCCGGATGACGAAGCCGAGGTCCGTCAACTTCAGGCGCGGTTCGACGCCGTCGTCGTGGAGGCCAAGGCGCTGGCCGAGCGGCTGACGCCGATCACGGACGCCATGGTCGTCGCCGCGCCCACCTGGCGAGCGGCCTATTCGGACCGCACCTGCGCCCTGATGGCGTCGCTGTGCGCCATCGCCTACGACAACTTCGAGGACCCGACGGGCGTCAGCCTGGGGACCATGCGGGCGCGGCTCAAGAAGGGCGGCTTCGACCTGGTGGCCACCTATACGACGTCCATCGGAACCCAGGCCTATCTGGCGACCAGCGACCAGATGACGGTGCTGGCGTTTCGCGGCACGCAGGACTTCGCGGACTGGGAGGTCAATCTGGCGTCCGGACGCAAGCCGCTGCGCGCCGGGGACGACACGGTCCGTGTCCACGAGGGCTTCCTCAGGGCGTTCCGGAGCGTCGAGGAGGCGATCGCCAAGGACCTGGCCAGCGCGCGCGTGCCCCAGGACAAGGGCCTCTACATCACGGGACACTCCCTGGGCGGCGCCCTGGCCCAGATCGCCTCGGCCGCCTTCGAGCGCGACATCCTGGCGGCCTGCTACACCTTCGGCTCGCCGCGCGTCGGCCAGCGCAGCTTCGACGCCGAGGTCAAGTGCCCGCACTACCGCCTGGTCAATGGGCTCGACATCGTCCCGGCCGTGCCGCCGCCCTATCTGGGCTACCAGCACAGCGGCGACGTGCGGGTGCTTGGGCGACTGGGGGCCCCGCCCAAGCGCTATGATCGCACCCCGTTCCTGATGGGCGTCTGGCTGGGGATCTTCAGCGTGCTCTGGCTAATCACGCGCCGTTTCCCGCTGATCGACGACCACATGATCGGGATCTATCGCAAGAAGCTGATCGCCGCGGCCAACCTGAGGGCCCCGGGCTGGACGGATCCGGGATAGGCGATCGCCTCAGCGCCGCTTCAGCTTCCGCAAGGCGTCGCGCATCGCCACGGCCTGAGCCGCCGGAGGCTTGCCGCTTTCGGCGGCGTCCTTGCGCGCGGCGGCCGCCAGGATCGGCGCGGTGGCCGCGTCCAGCCGGTCGAAGGCCTCGTGGATGAAGCCGGGCAGGCTGGCGGGCTTGGGCTGGGGCGGATCCAGCGCCAGGACCTTGCGCGCCATGCCGGCGATGTGGCCGGCCAGGCGTGACTGGTCGCGCGCCTGGGCGATGACGGCGGGGTCGTCGGTCCCCTCGGCCATCGCCCAGGCCGCGTCGATCGCGTCCATCGGCTTCTGTTGCAGGGCGTCGCACCAGCGACGGGCGGCGGTGGGGGAAGGGGCGGTGCTCATGGCCTCAAGCATGAGGGCGCCGGGAACCACCGAGCGTAAGAAACCTGCGTTTTTGGGTAAGTGACCGTGGTGAAACGGAAACGGTCGTTTTTGAACGGGGAAAGGTACGGGAATTCAAAGACACCGACCTCCCCGGCGAAGGCCGGGGCCCAGATCGAACCCTCGAACGTCCGCGAACCTGACGCCGACAGAAGAGCGCGAACACTCCAACCGATCCGGATGAATCTGGGCCCCGGCCTTCGCCGGGGAAGTCGGGTTCAATAGCTCGGCACCCCTGTGGATAACTTTTCCGCCTAAGCCCCGAACCCCGCCTTCACGACCGCCCGCGCCACCTCCGCGTGGACGGCGTTGCGCGCGTCCTCGTCGCCGCCGCGGTCATGGAAGACCGCCAGCAGGATGGGCTTGCGGCCCGGCGGCCAGGCGATGGCGACATCGTTGGTGATGTCCTTGCCGTTGTTGCCCGTCTTGTCGCCGACGCGCCAGCCGGGCGGCAGGCCCGCCCGCAAGCGCCGGAAGCCGGTCTTGTTGGCGACCAGCCAGTCGCGGAATTGCTGGCGCGAGGCGGGCGAGAGGGCGTCGTCCAGCAGCAAGGTCTTCCAGGTCGCCACCGTGGCGCTGGGCGTCGTGGTGTCGCGTGGATCGTCGGGCGCGCCGACGTTCAGTTCGGGCTCCAGCCGATCGCTGCGCGTGGTCTGGTCGCCAATGGCGCGCAGGAAGCGGGTCAGGGCCGCCGGCCCGCCGCTCGCCCCGCCCAACGCCTCGAACAGCAGGTTGGCCGCGGCGTTGTCGCTGAGGGTGATCGTCGCCTCGCACAGCTGACCGATGGTCAGGCCGTCCTGGACGTGTTTCTCGACGGTCGGTGAGTTGCCCATCAGAACCTCTGGGCCGAAGGTCACCCGCCGGTCCAGCCGCTCGCGGCCCTGGTCGACGCGGCGCAGGATGGCGGCGCTGAGCGGCGCCTTGATCGTGCTGCACATGCGGAAGCGCTGATCCCCGCGCCAGGCGAAGCGCCGGCCGTCGTGGGTGTCCAGCACCGCCACGCCGATGCGGCCGCCGCTGGCGCGCTCCAATTCGTTAATACGTGAGCTAAGGGCTTTCGACGTCGCGGCACCGTCGGCCGCCAGGGCGGGGCTGGCGACGGACAGTAGGGCGGGCGCGGCCGCCAGGGCCGTGATCAGGGTTCTACGATGCAGCATGTGGGGGTCTCCTCGGCGAGGAAACTGCCCAGGCCTGGCTTTCCGCGCAAACGACGATAGCTTGGCGCACCCATTAGCTGGATTAGGGTCTGACGCGTGAGCCGCGCCCAACTGCCCCTCAACGCCCTGCGCGCCTTCGAGGCCTCGGCCCGGCATCTGTCCTTCACCAAGGCGGCGATCGAGCTGTGCGTGACCCAGGCGGCGATCAGCCATCAGGTGAAGGGGCTGGAGGCCCGGCTTGGCGCGGCCCTGTTCCGCCGCCTGCCGCGCGGTCTGGCCCTGACCGACGAGGGCCTGGCCCTCTTGCCGTCGGTGCGGGAGTCGTTCGATCGCCTCGACGACACCCTGGCGCGGTTCGAGGGCGGCCGGGTCACCGAGGTGCTCAGCGTCGGGGTGGTCGGCACCTTCGCGGTCGGCTGGCTGTTGCCGCGCCTGCCGGCCTTCCGCGAGGCTCACCCGTTCGTCGACCTGCGCCTCTTCACCAACAACAATCGGGCCGACCTCGCCGGGGAGGGCCTGGACTGCGCGATCCGCTTCGGCGACGGGGCCTGGCACGGCACACAGGCCGCGCCGCTGCTACCCGCGCCCATGAGCCCGCTGTGCGCGCCGGCGCTGGCCGAGCGTATCTCCGAGCCGAGCGACCTGTTCGGCGAGACCCTGCTGCGCAGCTACCGCGCCGCGGACTGGCCCGACTGGTTCGCCGCCGCCGGCCTCTCGCCGCCGCCGATCCGGGGGCCGGTGTTCGACAGCTCCTGGGTGATGGTGGACGCCGCGATCCAGGGCCTTGGCGTGGCGCTGGCGCCGCCCAATATGTTTACGCGGGACCTCGCCCAAGGGCGGCTGGTTCGGCCCTTCGACATCGAGGTCGGGGCGGGCCGCTACTGGCTGACCTGGCTGAAGTCCAAGGCCCCGAGTCCCGCCCTGACGGCCTTCCTGGCGTGGCTTTCGGCGTCGGAAACGGAATAATTTTCATCGGAACCAAAAGCCGCGATCGGGGTTCGCGCGCGGCTATAATGTGCTTGAGATTCAATGCTCAAGCTTGGCTCGGAAGCGCCGGAATCGCGCCTATCTTTGGCCAAGTTCGGCTGTCGGTTTGACGATGCGAGCGTTGCAGGACGCCGCGTCACTACGGACCTGAAACAGATGATAGCAAGCACCAAGACCATGATGGTCGCCGCCGCCCTGGTGATGGGCGGCCTTACGGTCAGCGGCTGCGCGACCAAGAAGTACGTCAACACCCAGGTCGGGGCGGTCAACGAGCGGGTCAGCGCTCATGACACCCAGATCGGCGAGCTGGACAAGACCTCCAAGGAGGCCCTGGACCGCGCCATCGCCGCCGGCAAGCTGGCGGAGGGCAAGTTCCAGTACGCCCTCGTGCTCAGCGACGACTCGGTGAAGTTCCCGGTCAACGCCGCGACCCTGTCGCCCGAGGCCGAGCAACGCCTGTCGGAATTCACCGAGAAGCTGAAGGCCGACAACAAGAACGTCTACCTCGAGATCCAGGGTCACACCGACAATTCGGGCTCGAAGGAATACAATGACGAACTTGGCGAGAAGCGCGCGGAAACCGTCCGCAAGTTCCTCAGCCAGCACGGCGTCGCCCTGAACCGGATGGCGACGATCTCCTACGGCCAGGACGCTCCGGTCGCCCCGAACGAAACGCGCGAAGGCCGAGCCCAGAACCGCCGCGTCGTCGTGATGGTGCTCAGCTAGTTTCCCCCGCGTTCCGGAGGGAGGGCTCGGTCGGCATCAAGCTGAGCCATCCCTCCTGGGCGGACTCGCCGGCGCGGGAGTGAGCGCCGCGCCGGCGAGGATTCCGTTTAGGCGGTCTTAAAGCGCTCGGCCGGCTGGCTGCGCGACAGGTTCGGATAGAGCTTGGCCTTGGCCGCCAGGGCGCCGTCCCAATCGGCGGCGTCGGGCAGCGACGGGATCGTCACCAGCTCGCCCTGGTCGAAGCCGGCCAGCGCCGCGTCGACCATGTCGTCGACGTCCATCAGGATGTTCGGGTCGATGGCGTTGATGTCGGTACCCGACCGCTCCCAGATCTCGGTGCGGGTCGCGCCCGGCAGCACCGCCTGAATGCGCACCGCAGAGTTGGCCAGCTGAGCCCGCAGGCCTTGGGTCAGATAGATCACATAGGCCTTGGTCGCGCCGTAGACCGCGAGGCCGTTATAGCCGGTGCTGGCGATGATCGAGGAGATGTTGACGATGCGGCCCTCGCCTGCGGCCATCATGTGGCGCACGACGTATTTGGTCAGGATCATCGG
>CAKZJK010000175.1 GCA_936942565.1 uncultured Caulobacter sp.
GCGGGCGCGCTCAAGCTGGACGCCTTTTATCTTCAGCCCGTCGTTGTCTCGCTTGGGAGTTTCGACGACACCCGCAACCGCGCCCAGCGATTTTACGGCGTCTACGCCTCGGCGCGACTTTCGTCTCGCCAGACCCTGGATCTCTACGCCCTTGGGCTGGAGCGCGACGCCGTCCGCTTCGGAACGGTCACTGGCGACGAACGCCGCGAAAGCCTCGGCGCCAGACTCTCCGGAACCAGGGGCGCGATCGACTACGAGGCCGAGGGGATCGTGCAAGGCGGTCGCTTCGCCGGACGTCGCATACGCGCCTTCGCGGCTTCCGTGGGCGGCGGCTACACGCTCGATCGGCCTTGGAAGCCGCGCCTGGGCCTACGGCTCGACGCCGGATCGGGCGACAAGGACCCGACAGATGGACGGCTGGGAACCTTCAATCCGATGTTCCCGAAGGGGGCCTATTTCAACGAAACGGGCCTCTTTAGCTGGGGCAACCTCGCGGCGGCCCGCGCGAGCCTCGGCGTCGCGCCTCGGAAGACGGTCAGCCTCGAGGCCAGCTACACGCTCCATCGACTCTGGACGAGAGCGGACGCGATCTACGTGCAGCCGCTCGTTCCCCTGGCCGCCGCTCGGACGGACGGACCAAGGGATGTCGGCGACGCCATGCAACTGGACGCGTCCTGGCAGGCGACCCGCAACTTCAAGCTCCAGGCCCAGGTGGCGCGCCAGAACGCCGGTCCCGCCGTCCGCGCGCTGGGCGGCGGACCGGTCAACCTGGCCGTGCTGTTCGCGCAGTTTCGGTTCTGACGAGACCGCTAGCGCGTCGCCCAGGCGCGACCGATCTCGGCCAGCGGAACACAGCCGTGATAGGCGCCTGGCACGGGATCATACCGCAACGCCATCGTGGCGCCGGGTTCGGACGTGAAGTAGCCGACCGTCACCCAGTCCTCCAGGGCCGCGAAGAAGTGCGGCTGACCGGGGTTCTGTCCCTTGGCGACCCCCGCTTCCTGGTCGTAGGTGGTCAGCATCGCGACCTGCTGCTCGGGCTTGAGCGCGACGAACACGTCGCCGTGCGCGGCGCGGGCGTCGGCGTCCATCCGGGTCAGGCCGCCGATCAGGAGGTCCTTTTGGCTCTTGTCGCAGTAGTTCGCCAAGGCGCGGTCGATGAATTGCGGCACGCCAGCCTGGCGCGCGCCGGGCGTGTCGGTCGCGGGAATGATCAGTTCCGCCACCGCGTCGACGAGACGAGCTTGATCCCCCGTCAGCGCCGCGGGCGTCCAGTCGAGGGCCGGCGCGGTCGCGGCGGCGGCGCGTCCCGCCCATCCGGTCGCGGCGGCGCCAACCGTGAGAGCCAGCCCCTTGAGGGCGTCGCGTCGGTGCAGCATCACAGGTCTCCCCGCTTACGGGCCTTCACGGCGTGGTCGGCGGCGCGCGCCGTCAGCGCCATATAGGTCAGTGAAGGGTTCACGCAGGACGCCGAGGTCATGGCCGCGCCGTCCGTCACATAGACGTTCTTACACTCGTGGACCTGGTTGTAGGCGTTCAGCACGGAGGTCTTGGGATCACGGCCCATCCGTGCCGTGCCCATCTCGTGGATGCCCAGTCCCGGCGCGAAGCCGCCGTCGTAGCCGCGCACGTTCTTGAAGCCCGCCGCTTCAAGCATCTCGGCCGCGGCGTTCTGCATGTCCTTGCGCATGGCCAGCTCGTTTTCGCGCATGGTTACGTTCATGGTCAGGGTCGGTAGGCCGAACTCGTCCTTCACGTCGCGGTTCAGGGTGATCCGGTTATCCTCGTAGGGAAGGATCTCGCCGAAGCCGCCAAGGCCCATGCTCCACGGGCCAGGCTGGGTGAGCGCGGCCTTGCGCTCCGCGCCGAAACCCCGCCCGCCCTTCTTCAGGTCGCGCTCCCAGCCCGGCCGCGAGGCGCCGCCCTGGTAGCCGAAGCCGCGCAGATAGTCCGACCGCTTGGTCGCCGCGTCACCGAGGTTGCGGAAGCGCGGCACATAGATGCCGTTGGGTCGCCGGCCCGAATAGTACATGTCGGCGAAATCGGGCGCCTCGCCGCTGGCGCCGACACCCAGGTGATGGTCCATGACGTTGCGGCCCAACTGGTCGCTACCGTTGCCAAAGCCATTGGGGAAGCGCGAGCTGGTCGAGTTCATCATCAGCCAGGCCGAGTTCAGGGCCGATGCGCACAGGAAGATGACGTCGGCGTGGAATTCCTCGTCCTTGCGGGTGACGGCGTCCAGGATCCGAACACCGGTGGCTCGCCCGGCCTTCTCGTCATGGATCAGTTCGGTGACGATGGAGTTGGGCCGGATCACCAGATTGCCCGTGCGCTCGGCCGCGACCAACCCGCCGGAATTGGAGCTGTAGTAGCCGCCGAACGGACAGCCCCGAATGCACATGTTGCGGTACTGGCACTTGGTGCGGCCAAGGCTGAGCTGCTCCTCGGTCGGGTCGGTCAGGTGGGCCGTGCGGCCCATGGTGATCCGTCGCTCCGGGAAGCGCGCCTCGGACTTGGCCTTGAAGGCCTTCTCGACGCAATTCATCTCCATCGGCGGCTGATAGACGCCGTCGGGAAGCTGAGGCAGGCCCTCGGCTTGACCCGAGACCCCGATAAAGCGCTCGACGTGGTCGTACCAGGGCGCGAGGTCCTCGTAGCGGATCGGCCAGTCGACGGCGATGCCCTCGCGAGCGTTGGCCTCGAAATCGATCGGGCTGTGGCGATAGCTCTGCCGTCCCCAGGTCAGCGAGCGGCCGCCGACGTGATAGCCCCGAATCCAGTCGAAACGGTTCGTCTCGGTATAGGGATTGGTGTCATCTCGGACGAAGAAATGCTGGGTGTACTCCGTCATCGTGTAGCCGGTGCGGCGCTGCACCGGATAGCGAGCCGCGAGTTCGTCCGGCGGTAGCTGTCCCTGCGGGTACTTGGTCTGCCAGGGATCAAGGGTCGCGGTCGGGTAGTCCTCGAGGTGACGGACCATGCGCCCGCGCTCGAGCACCAGAACCTTGAGACCCTTTTCCGTGAGTTCCTTGGCGGCGATGCCGCCGGTGATTCCGCTGCCCACCACGATGGCGTCGTAGGTGTTCTTCTTACGCGCTCGACCGTTCAGGTTGGCCATGTCTTCTCCCTTAGCGGTCCGCTCGCCAGACCGCGCCGGCCTGCTTACGCAACGCGACGCCACCCCTGGGGAGAACCCTTCATTCTTGCCTGGAGGCTTCCATGAAATGGGTTACATTGCAACAAAGCTCGACATTCGATCGTGAAAAGTGGGCGATCGTGAAAAGTGGGCGTTCGGGAGGAAAGAACCATCATGACCATCTTGTCGGCTTCGGCGCGCCGTTACGGTTTGGCCGCCATCGCGCTCGGCCTGGTCGCCACCGCGACGCCCGCCCTTGCTCAAGAGCTCAAGGCGGGCCCCTGGCGTCCGCTGTTCGACGGCAAGAGCCTGGACGGCTGGATTCCCAAGATCGCCAAGCACCCTGTCGGCGAGAACTATCAGCGGACCTTCGTGGTTGAAAACGGCGCGATCCGGGTCTCCTACGCCGGCTACAAGACGATGGACGGGCAGTTCGGGCACCTGTTCTACAAGGCCCCGTTCAAGGCCTACCGCCTTCGCTTCAACTACCGGTTCCTGACTGAAGGCGGCCTCCCGGACACCCCCGCCTGGGCGCGCAGCAACAGCGGGATCATGTTTCACAGCCAAAGCCCCGACAGCATGACCGTCAACCAGTCTTTCCCGGTTTCGGTCGAGTACCAGCTCCTGGGCAAGGACGGAGACGCGCCGCGCCCGACGGCCGCGGTCTGCACGCCGGGAATCACCATCACGATCGACGGCCAAAAGGTGAAGGAGCACTGCACGCCGTCCGCCAACGCCCCGACGATTCCGAACGGAACATGGGTCAAGGCCGAGCTGGAGGTGCGCCCGAACGGCGAGGTGTTCGAGAAGATCAACGACGTCGTGGTTCACCACTACGCCGACATCACGCTGGATCCGGATGACACGGTCGCCGACGGCGCGAAGCCGTACATCCTCGCGCGCGGCGCCCAGCGGGTGACCGAAGGCTACATCGCCCTGCAGAGCGAAGGCCACCCGATCGAGTTCAAGGATATCGAGATCCAGGAGCTGACGGCGCGCTAGGCGCCGTCAGGCCGGCGTCACTTCTTCAACGTCGTCAGATACTGGATCACGGCGGCGCGCTCTTCCGGATTGGGCGCGCCGAGCAACATCTTGGTCCCGGGAACGGCCTTGCCCGGCGCCTTGATGAAGGTGTCCAACTGGTCCGGCGTCCAGGTGATCCCCGAGCTCTTCATGGCGTTGCTGTAGGCAAAGCCCGGCGCGGTTCCCGCCTTGCGACCGACGACCCCCGCCAGCGGCGGGCCCATCTTGCCGGGCGCGGGTTGGACCGAATGGCAAACCGTGCAGCGCTGCTTGAACACCTGCTCGCCAGACGGCGGCGCGGCGATGGCGCTGGTGGCGAAGCCCGCCAAGACAGCGGCGAGCGTAAGCTGAAACTTCATGGAGTACTCCGTCGGATCTGACGATTAGAGGCCAAGCAGGCGACGATTGCGACCAGGATCCGAAGCGCCGCCGGCGAAATCGTCGAACGCCTTGTCGGTGACCTGGATGATGTGGTCGCGGATGAACGGCGCGCCTTCGCGAGCGCCCTGCTCCGGATGCTTCAGCGCGCACTCCCATTCCAGCACCGCCCAGCCGTCGTAGTCGTACTGGGCCAACTTGGAGAAGATCGCCTTGAAGTCGACCTGACCGTCGCCCAGCGAGCGGAAGCGGCCCGGGCGCTCGGCCCACCCCAGATAGCCGCCATAGACGCCCGCTTGCGCCGAGGGGCGGAACTCGGCGTCCTTGACGTGGAACGCCTTTATCCGCTCGTGGTAGCGGTCGATGTAGCCGAGGTAGTCTAGCTGCTGAAGCACGAGGTGGCTGGGGTCGTACAAGATGTTGGCGCGCGGATGGCCGCCGACCTCGTCCAGGAACCGCTCGAAGGTCGCGCCGTCGTGCAGATCCTCGCCGGGATGGATCTCGTAGCAAGCGTCGACGCCGTTCTCCTCGAAGACGTCGAGGATCGGCTTCCAGCGACGACCCAACTCGGCGAAGGCCTCCTCGACCAGGCCCGCCGGCCGTTGCGGCCACGGATAAAAATAGGGCCAGGCCAGAGCGCCCGAAAAGGTGGCGTGGGCCTTCAGGCCCAGGCGTCGGCTCGCGACCGCGGCGGCCTTGACCTGACCGACCGCCCATTCCTGGCGCTGCTTCGGCTTGCCGCGCAGCTCCGGCGGCGCGAAGCCGTCGAACAGCTCGTCATAGGCCGGATGCACGGCGACCAACTGGCCTTGAAGGTGCGTCGAAAGCTCGGTGATCCGCAGGCCATGGTCAGCGAGCAGACCGGCGATATCGTCGCAATAGGTCTGACTCTCGGCGGCGCGCGCCAGGTCGAAGAACGAGTCCGCCCCGCCCGTTGGCATCTGCACGCCGACATAGCCAAGATCCGCGACCCATTTGGCCATGGTCTCCAGCTTGTCGAACGGCGGCTTGTCGCCGATGAACTGGGCCAGGAAGATGCCGGGTCCCTTGAGCGTCTTCATCGCGCGTCTCCTTCCAGCGTCACCCAGCCCGCGTCCTCGCGGCTGGCGGCCACGGCGCGCTCGACGAAGGCCATGCCGCGCACGCCCTCGGCGATGTCGGGGACCAGCGCGCCCTCCCCGCCTTCGATGGCCTCGGCGAAGTCGCGATAGATATTGGCGAAGGCCTCGATGAAACCCTCGGGATGGCCGGTCGGCAGGCGGGTGACCGCGCGGGCGGCCGGGCTCAGATAACCCGAACCGGCGTGCAGCACCTGGCTGGGGCCGTCCAGCCAGTCCAGGGTCAGGACATTGGGGGCCTCGTGCGACCAAGTCAGGCCGCCCTTCTCGCCGTAGACGGACAGCTTGAGCCCATTACGAGCCCCGGCGCTGATCTGCGAGGCGATCAGCACGCCGCGCGCGCCGCCGTCGAAGCGCAGCAGCACATTGCAGTCGTCGTCCAGCGGGCGGCCAGGCACGACGGTGGAGACGTCGGCGCACAGCCGCTCGACCCTATGACCGGTCACGAATTCGGCGATGTTGAAGGCGTGGACGCCGATATCGCCGATGCAGCCGCCGACGCCGGACTGCTTGGGATCGGCCCGCCAGCTCGCCTGCTTGTTGTCGGCCTCGCGCTCCAGTGGCTTGGACAGCCAGCCCTGCGAGTATTCGACCACCACCTTGCGCACCGCGCCAAGGTCGCCGCGCGCCACGATCCCGCGCGCCTCGCGCACCATCGGATAGCCGGTGTAGGTGTAGGTCAGGCCATAGTGTTTGCCCGAGGCGGCGACGATGGCGGCCAGCTCTTGGGCCTCGGCGAGGTTCAGGGTGGCTGGCTTGTCGCTGATGACGTGCAAGCCGCCGCGCAGGGCGGCCGCGGAAACGTCGAAGTGCAGGTGGTTGGGCGTCACCACCGACACCAGCTGGACGCCGTCCGCCCGAGCCCGCTCGGCGGCGATCATCGCGTGGTGGTCAGGATAGACCCGGTCAGGGGCGACGCCCCATGCCGCAGCGGCCTGAGCGTTCTTGGCCGGATCGCGGCTGAACACCCCGGCGACCAGGCGGATGCGGCCGTCCAGCTCGGCGGCCATGCGATGCACGGGACCGATGAACGAGCCGGGGCCGCCCCCCACCATGGCCATGCGCAGGCTCATCAGGCGACCACCTTTGCCAGGTAGTCGAAGCTGATCTTGGCCGATTCCAGACGAGTCCCCGGGAACGGCGGCTCCTGCTCGTAGAAGAACCCGCGCACGCCGGCGTCGTAGGCGGCGGGCAGCAGCTTGGGCCAATTGATCATGCCCGAGCCGACTTCGGTCGGATCCTGGCGCAGCTCGAAATTGGCCTTGGTCGTCGACTTGATGTCCTTGACGTGCATGTGAGTGAAGCGGCCCGGATGCGCCTTCAGCATCGCGAACGGGTCGTGACCAGCGGCCGTCACCCAGCCCGCGTCCATCTCGAAGGTCACGAGAGCCGGATCGGTGCCCTTCAGCAGAATGTCCATGCCCGTGGTGTCGCCCAGCGGGGCCAGCTCGAAATTGTGGTTGTGATAGCCGGTGGCGATCCCAGCCTTCTTCAACACCGCGGCCTTCTCGTTCAGGAAGTCGGCGTTCCACTTCCAGTCGTCGGCGGTCATCTGGGTACCAGCCTGGCGCAGGTCGGCGCCCGTGAAGCGGTCCGGGATATAGAGGATCGGCATGATCGCCGTCTTCACGCCGATCACGCGCAGGTCGTCGGCCAGCTTTGAGAGATCGCCGCTGAAGGTGGCCCCGGCGCCCTTGGGCTGGACGTGGGCGCTGGTGCAGGAAAGGCCCGCGCGATCGAAAGCGGCGCGCAGCTCGGCCGGCGTGCGGCCGAGATACCCGGCCAGCTCCACCGTCTTGAAGCCGATCTTGGCCACGGTCGCCAGTTGGGCGTCCAGCTCCTTGGCTAGGTCCGGACCCAGGCTGTAGAGCTGGATGCCCAACGGCAGCTTGCGGCGCTGGAAGAAGTTCGCTTCAGCCGCACCGGCGGTTCCGGCGACCGCCATGGCGGCCGCGCCGGCGGCGAGGAAGCCCCGTCGAGAAAGGGCGGCGGCTCGGGTTTCGTCAGCAATGGTGCGCACGAGGCTTTCCTTTCAGGCTTTAAGGCTGCGCGGGGCTGGCGGCGCCCACGGTGTCATCGGCTTGGGTTTCGGCGACCGGGCCGCGCGACGGCGGTCGGAAGAAGACCGCCATCAGCAGCACCGCGAGCAGCGCCATCCCGGTCGGGACCATGAACAGGCGGGTGTAGTCGACCGCGCCGTTGGTGCTGAGACGGCTGATCAATTCGGGGAACAGGAAGCTGGCCGCGACATTGCCAACGCCCAGGATCAGCAGGTTGAACAGGCCCTGGGCGCTGGAGCGAACGTCCTTGGGGAACACCGCGTCGACGAAGATGTAGACCGTCGCGAAGAAGAACGCGTAGCAGATGCCGTGCAGCAGCTGGACGGCGACGATCACCGGAATGCTGTCGGCGAAGAAGGCGAACACGGCGAAGCGGGCGGCGTGGCCCAGAACGCCGATGATCATGGTGATCTTCCAGCCCAGCCGCGCCAGGACGCGCCCAAGGAAGAACATGGTCAGGATCTCGGCCACCTGGCCGAGGCTCAGCACGACCATCGACAGGTTGCCGGCGATGCCGACCCGATTGGTCAGGAAGGCGTCGGCCATCACGAAGTAGCCGTTGTGGATCACCGAATCGATGAAGGTGACGATGAACAGCACCAGCACGAACGGCGCAGCCATGTTCTTGCGCGCGTCCTGTCCGGCCTGGGTGCGAAAATATCGATCCAGCGGCGCTACGCCGCTGTCGAAGTCCGAGCGATCGTGATGCGTTGCAAGCGCCTCGAA
>CAKZJK010000176.1 GCA_936942565.1 uncultured Caulobacter sp.
GAAAAGGAACGCATTCGAGAACTTCCCCATCAAGTCTTGGCTGGCCAGCTTGGTTGGAGCCATACCAGCCCCGGCGGGCGACATTGTGACTGTCGCTCCGTTAACCAAGCTTTTACAAGCGTGGCCGTGGGTTTAGCGCATTGCGACGCGCGCCCGTTAACCACGAGCGCGGCCGGGGCCAGAACGTCCCTAGTCGAACAGTTTCGACACGGACTCTTCGTTGGCGATGCGGCGGATGGCCTCGCCGATCAGCGGAGCGCACGAGACGTAGCGGATCTTGGGGCAGGCCTTGGCCGGGTCGGAGGCCTCGATCGAGTCGGTGACCACCAGCTCGGTCAGCACCGAATTGGCGACGCGGTCGGCGGCCGCGCCCGACAGCACGCCGTGGGTGATATAGGCGCTGACCGACTTGGCCCCGTGGTTCATCAGGGCCTGGGCGGCGTTGCACAGCGTGCCGGCCGAGTCGGCGATGTCGTCGAACAGGATGCAGCGGCGATCCTTGACGTCGCCGATGATGTTCATGACTTCCGATTGGCCCGGGCCCGAGCGGCGCTTGTCGACGATGGCCAGATCGGCGTCGTCCAGGCGCTTGGCCAGGGCGCGGGCGCGCACCACGCCGCCGACGTCCGGCGAGACGACCATCAGGTCATCGCCCATCGGATAGTGCTTGCGGATGTCGTCGGCCATCAGGCGCGAGGGCAAGAGGTTGTCGGTCGGGATGTCGAAGAAGCCTTGGATCTGGCCGGCGTGCAGGTCCATCGTCAGAACCCGGTCGGCGCCCGAACGGGTGATCAGGTTGGCCACCAGCTTGGCCGAGATCGGCGTGCGGCCGCCGGTCTTCCGGTCCTGACGGGCGTAGCCGAAGTAGGGCAGCACCGCGGTGATCCGCTTGCCCGACGCGCGCTTCAGGGCGTCGATGCAGATCAGGAGCTCCATCAGGTTGTCGTTGGCCGGGTAGCTGGTCGACTGGATGACGAAGACGTCCTCGCCCCGCACGTTTTCGTCGATGGTGACGAAGACCTCGAGGTCGGCGAACCGGCGCACCTGGGCGCGGGTCAGCGGCATGTCGAGATATTCCGCGATCGCTTGGGACAGCGGGCGGTTGGAGTTGCCGGACAGCAGCTTCATAGGGATATCTCGGGGTGGGGGGCGGCCGATGCGGGGGCTTCTAGCAGGCGAAGCTCTGGAAACAAGTGTTAACGGCCAGACTTTTTCGATTCCGTGGGCGGATCATCGAAGTCGTGGTCCAGAAGCCTCACGCCTCCAGCATGATCGCCGACAGCAGACGGCCGTAGTCGCCCTCGTTGTTCAGGAAGGCGCGGCGGTTGGAGAAGAACCATTCCTCCTCCGCCCGCGTGTCGCGGCCGACCCATTCGCGGCGCTCGACGCCGGCGGTCTCCAGGCGGTCCAGAACGAAGGCGGGAAGGTCGAAGAAGCGTTTGTCCTCCGAGACGCCGGGCTTGAAGAACCGGCCCGAACCCGGGCAGTCGGCCTCGAACTTGTGGAGGAAATCCAGGCCCACCTCATAGGACTTGGGCCCGATGCAGGGACCCACGACGCCCGTGATGTTGGCGGGGTTGGCGCCCAGCTCGACCATCCGATCGACGGCGGCCTGGACCACGCCGTCCAGGGCCCCGCGCCAGCCGGCGTGAGCGGCCGCCACGACGCGAGCGTCGGGATCGACCAGCAGCACCGGCGCGCAGTCGGCCGCCATGGCGCCGCAGATTACGCCGGGAGTCTTGCTGACCACCGCGTCGCCCTGCGGTCGCGCGTCGCCCCACGAGCCGTCGGCCGTGATCGCGATGGTCGAGTGGATCTGGTAGCAGACGTTGAGATCCTCGGGACCGCCGCCGAACCAGTGGGCGATGCGGGCGCGATTCTCCTCGACGTCGGCCGGCTCGTCCTGGCTGCCGCGCCCGACGTTCAGGCTGGCGTAGATCCCTTTCGAGACTCCGCCCTGGCGCGTGAAGAAGGCGTGCTTGACGCCCGGCAGGCTGGACAGCAGCGGCGACTGGACGGTGGGCAGGTCGGGCGTGTGGGTCATGTCGCGTCCTCGAAGAGGGGGGGCGAAAGATCGGGCGCGGCGAGGCACGCGACCTTGAACAACGCTCCCATCTGCGCCTCGCCGAGCAGGCGATCAAGCTGTCTTCCGATCTGGTCGGTCTTCTCGGGCTGGCGGGCTGCCAGGGCCTCGGCGCGGTCGAGGATGCCCAGGGCCATCAGGAACTGGGCTTGGGTCAGGATCGGCCCGGCCTTGGCGCCGGCCTCGCGCGCGGCGGCGACCACCGACGGGAAGTCGGCCCAGACCGTCAGGTCGGCCAGGCCCGCCGTCTTCAGCGGATCAACCTTCTGGTGGTTCTGGACCGCCTGCAGGGTGTCGCCGGCCTCGGGCTCGGCGCGGCCATAGTCGATCAGCAGCGCCGCGCCGGTGCCCTGGATCGCCGGCGCCAGCGCCTTGACCGTCGTGATCATGCTGCGCGGATCGCTGTCCTTGAGCCGCACCAGCACCGCCGCGACGTCGGCGCCGCCGAGGATCGCGGGCAGGC
>CAKZJK010000177.1 GCA_936942565.1 uncultured Caulobacter sp.
GGCCTTGTCGTCGACCTCCCAGCTCATGGCGAAGTCGTTGTCGGGCTCCACGGAGCCGTCCTTGGACGGCAGGTCGCGGATGTGACCGTAGGAAGCGAGAACCGTGTAGTCGGACCCGAGGTACTTGTTGATGGTCTTGGCCTTGGCCGGGCTCTCGACGACGACGACGTTCATTCTGACTCTGGGCTGGAAGGCGGATCGCCCGGGAGGCGAGCGCCGGGGAAAGTGGGGCCGGCTTGGGGGTCTGTCAACGCGGGCTCTGCCGAACGGCCGCGCTTTGAGTCGCTGGTAGCCGCTTGTTAAGACGCTTGTGCGAGTTTTATCGCCTGGTTTTGTGACTGCTCGCCGATGGACCTGACCGTTAACAGGATCGCCACCGAGGCCTATGTCTCGCCGATCCGCCCGATCAAGCCCGTGACCTCGAACGCCGAACGCGCGGACATCGCCGATCGGCTGAAGGAAGCCGTGCGCGCCGCGCCGGCGGCGGGGACCGGGTTGATGGTGGACCTGACAGTCTAGAAGCAGACCCTTTTCCTTGGTCTGGCGGGAGGGGCTGGGCTCTTTGCAAGCGTTGCGCCCCGGCGCGCGTGATCCGTGCCGAAGGCCGTGTCCATGGACGTCAAGCTCCGCAACAATGTCACCGTCTTGGGAGAGGGCGCCCAGACCCTGCTGTTCGCCCACGGGTACGGCTGCGATCAGTCCATGTGGCGGCTTGTGGCGCCCCATTTCGTCGACGAGGCCAAGGTCGCTCTTTTCGATCATGTTGGCGCGGGCGGCTCGGACATTGGCGCCTACGATCCTCACAAGTACTCAGGCCTGACCGGCTACGCCGCGGACGTGATCGAGATCTGCGAGACCCAGGGCCTGAGCGACGTCGTCTTCGTCGGCCATTCGGTCAGCGCGATGATCGGCGTCCTGGCCGCCGGCCAGCGGCCGGACCTGTTCTCGCGCCTGGTGCTGATCGGCGCCTCGCCGCGCTTCGCCAATGACGAGGGCTATTTCGGCGGCTTCGATGAGCGGGATCTCGAGGATCTGCTCGACCTGCTGGCCAAGAACCAGCTGGACTGGTCCGGCGCCATCGCGCCCGCGGTGGTCGCGGATGCGGGCTTTCAGGACGAATGGCGGTCGAGCGTGTGCCGCATCGATCCGGTCATCGCCCATGAGTTCGCGCGCGCGACCTTCCTGTCCGACCACCGGGCCGATTGCCTCCAGGTCTCGACACCGACCCTGCTGATAGAATGCAGCGAGGACACCCTCGCGCCGCCGGAGGTTGGAGCCTTCGTCCATGCGGCGATCTCGGGCAGTCGACGCGTCGTTCTCGACGCCGCGGGCCACAGTCCCCACCTGACCGCGCCGACGGCCGTGATCGAGGCCATGCGCGCGTTCCTCGGCGCGCCCGCGACCGCGCACTGACGGGGCTGGCGTTCGATGTCCTTCGACGACGCGGCCAGGTTCTATGATCTGGCGCCATGCGGGCTTCTCGTCCTCGATCCGGAATGGGTGGTGCTGTCGGCCAACCGCTATGTCGCCGACGTGGCGGGGCTGTCCGAGGACGCGCTTGCCCGGTCGCCCAAGTTCGCCGCCCTGCTCAGCGTGGCCAGCCGCATCTTCGTCCAGGGCCGACTGCAGCCGCAGCTCGCCCTGGAGGGGCGCGTAGAGGAGATCGCGCTGGATGTCCTGCGGCCCGACGGCGCCCGCGTGCCGATCCTGCTGAACGCCGTGCAGGAAAAGACCGACGAGGGCCTGCCGGGACGCATCTACATGGCGCTGGGCCAGGCCGCCGCCAAGCGGGCGTACGAGGCCGAGGTGCCCAAGGCGCGCCGGGAAGCCCAGGCCGCGCAGAGGGTGAAGGCCGACTTCCTGGCCAATGTCAGCCATGAGATCCGCACGCCGCTGAATGGCGTCATCGGCGTGCTGGACGTGTTGCGAAGCACCGAGCTGACACGCCAGCAGCAAGACATGGTGGCGTTGATCGAGTCCTCGGCGGTCACGCTTGAGCGCCTCGTGGGCGACATCCTGGAGATTTCCAAGGTCGAGGCCGCCACGCTGGACCTGAAGCCGGGAGCCTTCACGCCGATCGACGAACTGCGGGGTGTTCTGGACCTGACCGCCCTGGCGGCCCAGGGCAAAGGCCTGATCTTCCAGGAGAGCGTAGGGCATGGCCTGGACCGGCGGCTGATCGGCGACGCGGTTCGCCTAAAGCAGATCCTCAACAACCTGACCTCCAACGCCGTGAAGTTCACCGAACAGGGGCTGGTCGAGGTCACTCTCGCGGTGGAAGAGGCGCGGGGGCGACCCAACCTCGTCATGACGGTCCGCGACAGTGGCGTCGGTTTCGATGAGGCGCGCGCGGAGACCCTGTTCGAGCCTTTCCTGCAGGCCGAGACGGGAGCCGCGCGGCGGTTCGGCGGCGTCGGGCTCGGGCTCTCGATCACCAAGGCCCTGGTCGATCTGATGGGCGGCTCGATCAGCGTGCGCTCGACGCCCGGCGAGGGCAGCGTCTTCTCGGTCCGCATCCCCTTGGAGGTCCGCGAACACGCCGAGGCGGGTCCCCCCGAGGAGGCCGCGACGGATCTCGGACGGCCCTTGCGGGTGCTGCTGGTCGAGGACAACGAGACCAACCAGCAGGTCGTGCGCCTGATCCTCGCGGACGTCGACGTCTTGCTGACGGTGACCGATAACGGCGCGCTCGGCCTCGACGCCTGGCGCCGCGAGAGCTTCGACCTGATTCTCATGGACATGCAGATGCCGGTGATGGATGGCCTGACCGCCATTCGCGCGATCCGCGCCGAGGAAGCGGCCGCGACGGACCGGCGGCGCACGCCGATCGCCGTCCTCAGCGCCAACGCCATGGATCATCACCGCGCCGAAGCCCTAGCGGCCGGCGCGGACCTTCACATCGCCAAGCCGATCACGGCGACGGCTCTGCTGATCGGCATGAACACCGTCCTGTCCGAGCCCGTAAACGCCTAGGAGGGCCTGGAAGCTGCGCCATTCGCCCACTTCCTGACGCGGACGCGTGGTCCACAGGCCCTTGGGCCGGCGCTTCGGTCCGTGGCGTGGCGAGCGGATGGCGCACTGGAGACGACGTGGCGGGAAGGGCGTGGCCCTGGTCGTGAGCCTGGCCGCGCATGCCGCCGCCGTGGCGGTGCTGCTGGCCGCCCATGTGACTCCGGCGCCGCCCGAACCGCCGTCGGTGATGGTGTCGCTGGTCGATCCGCCGCCTCCGCCGCCGCCGGCTGCCATCTGCGCCACCTGCGCCTGCAAGGTGTCGATCTGGCTCTGCTGGGTGTCGGCGACGGCGTTGCGCACCTGCGCCTCGGCCGCTTCCTGCGGCGCCGGCGCAGCCGCACCGCCCGGCACGCCGTGATCGATATCGGCGCCAACCTCTCCCACGACAGCTTCGACCACGACCGCGAAGCGCTGCT
>CAKZJK010000178.1 GCA_936942565.1 uncultured Caulobacter sp.
GCGGCCCCCCGCGAGCGCGTGCTGCCGCTCGACACGGTCGATATCGCGCCCACCTTGGCGGCGGCGACGGGGGTCAAGCCGCCGATGGATATCGACGGCGTCTGCCGGTCCCTGGTGTTCGGCGAGAAATGCTAAGCATTGTTTAGTGTGCTTTCTTAGCTTTTCGCACACCTTCATCGCGCATCCTCCCCGATACATCCTATGGGAGTGCGGGGATGATGAAGTCGAAGATCAGTTTTAGAAAGCGCGCGCCGACCGGTCGCTGGTTGCTTCTCGGTCTGGCGATTTGCTCGGTTCTCTTCTTGGTCGGTGGGGCGACCTTCGACCAACCCGCCAGCGGGTTTTCAAACCTGGCGATGATCGGCGCGTTCGTCGCCGTCTGCGTCGGCCCGATCCTGCTGGCTCTGACGCTGCTGTGGGGCAGCTTCACCCTTCTGCGCTGGGTCTGGACGGGCTGAGCCCGACTTTCGCCAAGCGACCATAAAAAACGCCCGGCTAGCGATAGCCGGGCGTTTTCATGTCTCAGCGCTGAAAGGCGATCTTACTTGATCTTGCCTTCGCGGAATTCGACGTGCTTGCGGATGACCGGATCGTACTTCTTCAGCACCATCTTCTCGGTCTTGGTGCGGGCGTTCTTCTTGGTGACGTAGAAGAAGCCGGTGTCCGCCGTCGAGTTCAGGCGGATCTTGATGGAAGCCGGTTTGGCCATGGTCGAATCCCTGCGGTGGTCGCGCAGGTTCCCGCGCGCTGGAAATAAGAGGCGCGGAACATACTCATCGGAGATTCAAAGTCAATTGCCGCGCGCGCAACGCTTGTAAGGAAAGTCCGCGGATCGGGCCTTTCCGTCGACCGAGCCCTCGATGCGCCCCACCAGGGTGTCCTTGTCGACGAAGCGATAGAGAATCCGCTGTGGAAAGTCGTGCCGCGGGTTCTCGAACACCACGGTGTCGTCGCTGAGACTCTTCAGCATGAACGTGGCCTCGGCCTGGCCGGAGGGCTGGGCCACGTAGCGAAGCTTGCCGTCGGCGTCGCGATCGATGCGCAGGAATTCGTATTCGCGAACCTTGCCGTCGCGGACGGAGCGGCTCATGCCCAGCAGCATGCCCGCCTCCTCGGGCATCCACTGCTCGATGGTTCGACCGTTGGGGACAACCCGTTCCCAACAACCCGCCAGTCGGGCCCCGATCACGATCTCGGCCGGCGGCGTGGTGGCGGCGGCCGGACAAGCCGACAGAACGCCGAGACAGAGAAGGCTCAGGGATACGACGCGCATCAAGACCGCCCTGGCGAGTGCTATAGGTGCGTCAGATGACGCTTGCCGTTCAGGAAGCGCATGAACGGCGCGGGCCGTCCAGCCTCGGCCAGCCTCTGGCCCACCTC
The DNA here is from genome assembly GCA_936942565.1 of uncultured Caulobacter sp. Taxonomy (GTDB): domain Bacteria; phylum Pseudomonadota; class Alphaproteobacteria; order Caulobacterales; family Caulobacteraceae; genus Caulobacter. Next base: position 1,381 of record CAKZJK010000178.1, read on the forward strand.
GTGGACGACGAAGCGCGTGATGTTGGGCAGGTCCAGCGCCATAGCCTCCTCAAAATCCACCCAGGCGATTTCGTCCAACTCGCCGCAGTCGGGGCGCCGGTCCAGCGACAGCAGCGACTCGGCGGGCGCCATGAAGAATCGGGCGTCGAACCGGCGTGGGCGATAGGGCGGGGTGATGGCTCGCGCGACGAAGGACAGCGGCGCCAGGTCGGGCAGGGCGCCTTGGGCCAGGAACGGCCGCCAAGGGCCCGCGCCGGGGCGCTCGGGAGCTTCCTTGGCCAGCAGAAGGCCCGTCTCCTCGAACGTCTCCCGCACCGCCGCCAGGGCCAGGGCGCGGGCCAGACGCGCCGGCTTGGGATGACGAGGATCCAGCGCGAGGCGCGCGGCGACCTCGGGAGCGAGCTCGTTGGCGCTGGGCGCGTCGTAGTCGGTCCTGTCGACGCGACCGCCGGGAAACACCCACTTGTCGGGCATGAAGGCGTGGCCGCCGTTGCGCCGGCCCATCAGGAGGCGCGGCCGAGGCCCGTCGGCGCGCACGATGATCAGCGTGGCCGCGTGCTTGGGCTTCAGCGCCGCGCCGGTCTCGCGCACGGCGCCGTCGTTGATCGTGTCGAATTTCGCGTCGATCGGCGGCAGGCTCATGGGTGAAGGTTAGACCGATCCGCGCGACTGCATAGGGCGACGTAGCGTCAAGGCCGCGCTTGGCTTGACCCTCCGCCGCGACGCGACGCAAGCTCGGGGGCTTTTTGTGAGGGGCTCTACGATGATCGGACGGATTTCGACCCTGGCGCTGGCCGCCGGACTGGCTTTTGGCGCGCCGGCTATCGCCGCGCCCACGGCGGCCCAGGTGGCCGCCGCCGCCAAGGCTGTCCAGCCCAAGGTCGTCGCCTGGCGGCGCGACATCCACGAGCATCCGGAGCTGGGCAACCAGGAAGTCCGCACCTCGGCGATCATCGCCAAGGAGCTGAAGGCGCTGGGCCTGGAGGTCCGCGAGAACGTCGGCAAGACCGGCGTGGTCGGGATCCTGCGCGGCGGAAAGCCGGGCAAGGTCGTGGCCCTGCGCGCCGACATGGACGCCCTGCCGGTCGCCGAGAAAACCGGCCTTCCGTTCGCCTCCAAGGTCACCGCGACCTGGGAAGGCAGGACCGTGCCGGTCATGCACGCCTGCGGCCACGACACCCACGTCGCCATGTTGCTGGGGACCGCCACGGTGCTGGCCGGCATGAAGAAGGACATCCAGGGCACGGTCGTCTTCATCTTCCAGCCGGCCGAGGAAGGGCCCCAGGCTGGCGAGGAAGGCGGCGCCAAGCTGATGATCCAGGATGGGGCGCTGGACAAACCCAAGGTCGACGCGATCTTCGGCGTCCACATCGGTCCCGGCGACGCTCACCAGCTGAACTACCGGCCGGAAGGCTTTTACGCGGGCGCCGATCGCCTGACGATCACGGTCAAGGGCAAGCAGACCCATGGCGCGCGACCCTGGGCGGGCGTCGACATGGCCAGCGTCGCCGCCGACATCATCCAGGCGATCAATCAGATCGCCGCGCGCCAGGTGGATGTCGGCGCCCAGCCCTCGGTCGTGACCGTCGCGACCATCAACATGGGCCTGCGCCAGAACATCATCCCCGAAGACCTGAAGATGGAAGGGACGATGCGAACCTTCTCGCCGGAGCGGAAGGCCGACCTGATCGCCAAGGTCACCAAGGCCGTGGCCGCCATCGGCGAGCGCTACGGCGCCAAGGCCGAGGCGGTGTTCAGCCAGCCGTATCCGGTAACCTACAACAATCCCGAGCTGTCCAAGTGGGTGAAGGCATCCTTGCTCAAGGCGTCGGACAAGGTGGACGACAACGCGGCCCTGGTGACGGGAGCGGAAGACTTCTCGCTGTACGCCGAGAAGGTCCCGGCGGTCTTCGTCCAACTGGGCGGCCGCAAGGCCGATGTGTCGGCCGCCACGGCTCCGGCCAACCACTCGCCCTATTTCGACGTCGATGAGGCGGTGTTCGAGACCGGCGTGAAGGCCGAGGCCTTCATGGCGCTGGACTATCTGG
>CAKZJK010000179.1 GCA_936942565.1 uncultured Caulobacter sp.
AAACGGGGGAGGTGGCGCGCGGCGCAGCCGCGTGACGGAGGGGGCGCAGCCTCACATCACCGCCGCCGCCCGTTCCGCCGCCGCGACCCGATCCCCCATCGCCGCGCCGTAGAACGCGCTGATCCGCTCCAGCACCTTGGGCGGCGCGGTCTCGGGGCGGCCGGAGTCGAACGGCGGCGCGGGCGCGTATTCCACGGCCAGCTGGATACCCTGCGCGACGTCGTCGCCCGCCAGCTCGGCGATCAGGGTCAGGGCGAAGTCGATGCCCGCCGTCACGCCGCCGCCGGTGATGTAGCGCCCGTCCCGCGCCACCCGCGACGGATCGGGGATCGCGCCGAACAAGGCCAGCTGGTCGCGCCAGGCCCAGTGGCAGGCCGCCCGCTTGCCCTTCAGGAGGCCCGCCGCCCCCAGCACCAGCGAGCCGGTGCAGACCGAGCAGACATAGCGCGCGCCGTCCGCCAGCCGGCGGATCTCGGCGATGAAGTCGCGGTCGCCCATCGCCTCGGTCGTGCCAAAGCCGCCGGGCACGATCAGCACGTCGCAAGCCTCGATGTCCGACAACTTGGGCAGACGCGCGAAGACCAGGCCATCGGCCTCGATCTCGCCGCCCGCCAGGCTGGCGACCGTGACCTTGGCGCCCGGCAGGCGGCACAGCACCTGGTGGGGGCCGGTGAAGTCGAGATGCGTCACGCCCGGGAACAGGGCGATCACTATGCTCAACGCTTCGGTCTTGGGCGGCTGGCTCATGCGGGGGTCTCCGTGGCGATTGACGCGGAGAACATGGTTCGATTAGCCTCTGGCGGAAATGACATAGTTCCCACGGATTCAGCCAAGGCGCTTCCCATGCCCCGCGCGATCGGCTTCCTTGTCTATCCGGGCTTCCAGTTGCTGGACGCCACCGGCCCGATCGCGGCCTTCGAGATCGCCGCGCGGTTCTCGCCGGGCGCCTACAGCCTGCACTTCCTATCGTTGCGCGGCGAGCCGACGCCCAGCTCCTCGGGCCTGGTCATCCAGACCCAGGCGTTGAAGGACGCCCCGCCGTTCGACACGCTGATCGTCTCGGGCGGCGATGGGGTCAGGGTCCCGGCGAGTTGCCCCGAGACCCTGGCCTTCGTCCGCGCGGCCGGCCGCGAGGCGCGCCGCGTCGCCTCGGTCTGTTCCGGCGCCTATGTGCTGGCCGAGGCGGGCCTTCTGGACGGCAAGCGCGCCACCACCCACTGGAGCCGGACCAAGGACTTCCAGCGCCGCTATCCGAACATCCGGCTCGAGCCCGACCGCATCTGGATCCAGGACGGCAAGATGTGGAGCTCGGCCGGCATCACCGCCGGCATCGACCTGTCCCTGGCCTTGATCGGCGCCGACGAGGGCGAGGCGATCGCCCGGCGCACGGCCCAGCAGCTGGTGGTCTACCACCACCGCCCGGGCGGCCAGTCGCAGCACTCGGCCCTGATCGACCTGCGCTCTGGCCGTTTCGACGCCCTGCTGTCGTGGGCGCGCCAGAACCTGGCCGAGCCGCTCAGCGTCGAGCAACTGGCCGACCGCGCGGCCATGAGCCCCCGCAACTTCGCCCGCCTGTTCGTCCAGGAGACCGGCGTCACCCCGGCCAAGGCCATCGAGCGCCTGCGCGTCGAGGCCGCCCGCGCCTTGCTGGACAGCCAGCCGCTGCAGGTCGAGGACGTGGCCCTGGAGACGGGCTTTGGCGATCCCGAGCGCATGCGCCGCGCCTTCGTCCGCGCCTTCGGCCAGCCGCCCCAGGCGCTGAGACGAGCGGCGAAGGCGGGGTAGCCCCTTCATACGCCGTCATTCCCGCCCTGAAATGACGGAGATGCGCCGACACTGGCAACCCGTCGCTGGCGCTTAAAGCCGCCCTACGGGATGGCGGAGTGGGTGGAAAGCGGACTTCGACATCCGGCCCGCGAGACGACCTAAATTGAGGCGGGCGCTCTAGCTGATGTTCAGCCAAGCTGGCCGTTGGACGCATAGCTTACAAGTTGATCGACTACGTATCGAACCTTGGGGCTGAGCTGCACCTGGCGAGGCCAGAGCAGATGAACGTCGACCGCCGTCGGCGAATAAGCTTCCAGTACGCGAACAAGACGGCCGTCATGCAGATGGTCACAGACCATTGACGAGGGCACCTGGCACAGACCGAAGCCGGCTGCGGCGGCTTCGACAATCGCTTCGCCGTCGCTCATTTCATGGGTTGCCGCCGGGATCAGCCGACGTTCAAGCCCATCTTCGGCGACCACCCAGGAGAGCGGAGGGCCTGAGCGTGAGCCGACTATGACCTCATGCTGCACTAGATCCTCAAGCGTTGTGGGCGTTCCTCGCTCGGCGAGATAATGCGGTGAAGCACATATAACCCGTGCCTGGCTCATCAGTCGCCGGGCGACGAGATGGATCGTGTCGGGCAGCGCACCGAACCGGACGACGAGGTCAACGTCCTCTTGCAGAGGGTCGATTGTGGTGTCGGTGAATGTAAGATCGAGCCGCAACGCTGGGTGCGGACGGCTAATTTCTAGCAGGATTGGCAGTAAGATCCGCCGTCCGAAAGCGACCGGCATGTTCATCCGCAGCCGGCCCCGGATGATGCGGTGCGCAGAGGTGAGGGCCGCCTCAGCAGCGGCGATCTCGTCCAGCGCGTCCGCGCACGCTGCGAAATAGGCTTCGCCATCGGCGGTCAGCTTGGTCAGCCGCGTCGTGCGATGAAACAGCTTGACGCCCAGCCGCGCTTCCAGCCGGGCGATGGTTTTGCCGACCGCTGACTTTGTGACTCCAAGGAGCTCGGCGGCCCGTGTGAAGCTGCCGGCGCGTGCAGCGGCGACGAACACACTGATGCCAGAGAGAGGTTCCAGTTCAACGGACATGTTGTTTCCTGTGAGGCTACAGAGAGTCGCCGATCAGCGGGCTTGTTGCTCTTTGCGCTACCATACATATCGGTCTGCGAGCGCTAAACGTGCCGCTCGCAGTCTGCGGCTGCGGCCGCCCGAGGACGGTCTGGCTCCCCGGAGAGTGATTAGAACAGGAGTTTGGACATGCCCGTCGTTCGCGTCAGCTGGTTCGAAGGCAAGGATGTAGAGCAAAAAGCTAAGGTTGCTGCCGACATCACCGATACCATCGTCCGTAATACAAACACTGATCCTGCGTACATCTATGTTATCTTCGAAGACGTGAAGAGCAGCGACTGGGCGGGTGCCGGTAAGCTTTATGGCGGTCCAGACTGAGCTTCAGAGGAAGGCACCGGTATGAACACGCCCTACGCGGTCCGCATGTCTCGGTACGGTCCGCCGGACGTCCTTAGCTATCAGCCCGTAGAACTCCGGCCCCTCTCCCCGTGCGAAGTGCGCATCCGTACGCGCGTCGCGGCTGTCAATCACACCGACCTTCATATCCGGGCGGGTGACTGGCCTGTTCGCAAAGACAATCCGTTTCCCTACACGCCAGGCGTCGAGGTCACTGGCGAACTCGTCGAGCTCGGTCACGCCGTTACGGGTTGGGCGGTGGGTGACCGGGTCATCACCCTAATGCAGGGGCTCGGTGGCGTCCGGGCCGACCGCCCTGGCGGCTACGCGGACTATGTGACCGCTGACGCGAGCACGCTCGCTCGCGTACCCGGCGGCGTCGACGACTTCGAGATCGCAGCTCTCGGTCTTGGCGCGGTGACGGCCTTCGGAGGCCTCAAGCGCCTCGGCAATCTTAAGGGGCGGCGAGTGTTGGTGACAGGCGCGGCCGGCGGGGTCGGCTCAGCGGCGATCGGATTGGCCCGAGCTCAGGGTGCCGAGGTTCTGGCCCTGGTCTCGCGCTCAGAGCAAACCGATTATGTTCAAGAGCTCGGCGTGGCCGAGGTCATCGTCTCGCCCCGAGAGGGAACTCCCGCCCTTGCTGCCGAGAGCGTCGATGCCGTGCTCGACACGGTCGGGGGGCGTTTGTTTCCACGGTTAGTCACGGCGCTGCGTCCGGGCGGCGCGCTTTCACTGGTCGGCGCGGTCCAGGGTGGTGATGTGGACTTCGACGCCTGGCAGCTCCTGAAGCCGGTGATAATCACCGGATACTCGACTGAGGCCTTGGATGGCGCGGGTCTTTGTGAAGCCGTAACGGCTATTGGCGACGCGCTCGCCACAGGCCGCTTCCATATCCCGCGCTATCGCATCTTCCCAATGTCGCGGGCTTCCGAGGCGCATCGTCTCTTGGAAGCGCGCGGCGTTGAAGGCCGGGTGCTGCTAGTGCCCGACTATCTCCAGAGGGAAGGTTCAGCATGACGCCACCGACTACCTCATCGCGGCCTAGATCGCGCCTCCCTCTGGCCGCGCTTGCGGCGGCGATCACGGTCGCGGCGGTACACTCGGCCTTCGCTGCGACTCCCGTAGTGTCGGACTTCGACCTGTCCGGGGTTGGTCTGCGCGAAGGCGATTTTAAGGGGGAGGCCGCCTTCGTCATGACCCTGCCCTCATCGGTCAACCAGGACCCGGCCAAGGAGAAGCTGACCGACCGCAACTTCATGGCTTGGCT
>CAKZJK010000180.1 GCA_936942565.1 uncultured Caulobacter sp.
GAGTACCAGGTGCCGACCACCCGCGAGCTGGAAGACCTGGCCGTCAAACGCACCAGCGTCTGGACTTTGCCCTAAGCGGCCGATAAGAACATTTAAAGAACATCAGTCTCGGAGAGCGCCATGCGCGAAGACGGCAAGATCGACTATATCGAGTGGCCCGCCGGCGACCTGCCCGCCACCAAGAGCTTCTATTCGGCCGCCTTTGGCTGGGCCTTCGCCGACTACGGCCCCGACTACGTCGCCTTCGAGGGCGAGGGCGCCGATGGCGGCTTCGCCAAGCCGCAAGAGGGCTCGACCGACCGCCCCTTGGTCATCCTCTACGCGCACGACCTAGAGGCCATGCTCGACAAGGTCGTGAAGGCCGGCGGGACGATCACCGCGCCGATCTTCAGCTTCCCGGGCGGACGCCGCTTCCACTTCACCGACCCGTCCGGCAACGAGCTGGGCGTCTGGAGCGCCACGGGCGTCGAATAGGCGAGCGCGGCGAATCGCTATGGGTTCGCCGCTCGTGCTTTCGAGGGGGATGAGATGCGGACGTTGTTTTTGGGTCTCGCGCTGATGGGAATGACCGGAGTCGCGCGAGCCGAGGATCCGCCGCCCGCGCCTGTCCCCGCCTCGGTCAAGGCGCTCGAGGGCTGCTGGCGCGGCGCCGGCGAGGTGATGGGCAAGCCGGTCGAGATGGCTCTAGCCGTCCGGCCCGTCGCGCTCGGAACCGCGCTGACCATCGACGCGGACAGCCACGCCAAGGCTGATCCGGCCGACCGCTACGCCGCCCACCTCGTTCTCGCCGGTCGCGGTCCCGCGCCCAAGGACGGACCGGCGACGGGCGTCTCGGGCTTCTGGGCCGACAGCTTCGGCGGCGACTTCACCGCCGTCGGCAAGGGCGAGGCGGTTCCCAGCGGCTTCGACATCACCTACCCCTATCCCGACGCCGCCTTCGTCAACCGCTGGCGGCTGGATGGCGGCAAGCTGTCCTGGGCCATCGTCGCCCGCGCTGGCGGCAAGGACGCGCCCTTCGCCGCCTACGCCCTGACCCGCGGGGCGTGTCCGGCGAAATAGGCTCGCGACCGGCCGCATCAAACCGTCACACAGCCCCGCTAATGTCCGCCTCCTGACGATTGGGGGCCGACAGGGACTTGGCGATGACGGCGGACAAAAGCTGCGGGTCCTGCGGCCTGTGCTGCAAGGTCCTGGCGATCGAGGCGCTGGACAAGCCCGACGGCGTCTGGTGCGGCCACTTCCGCAAAGGCGGCGGCTGCGGCTTCTACGACCATCGGCCAGCGGCTTGTCGGGCTTTCGAGTGCCTGTGGCTGACCTCGGCCAGGCTGGGCGACGAGTGGCGCCCCGACAAGGCCGGCTTCGTCATGTATTCCGACCGCGACGGCAAGCGCCTGAACGTCGTGGTCGACCCAGGCAAGCCCACCGCTTGGCGACGCGAGCCGTACTATTCCTACATCAAGTCGATGTCGCGCCGAGCGCTGGACGGCTACGAGCTGGTGGTCTGCGTTGGCGATCGCCGCACGGTGGTCTTCCCGACCGAGGAGATCGACCTCGGCGTCCTGCCGCCCGACCGCAAGCTGGTCAGCGGCTATGTCGAGCGGGACGGCGCGCTCACGCCCTTCGCCATGGTGCTGGCCGACGTGGATTGAGAGGCCTCCAAGACCATTCCCAGTGTCATCCCGGCCGTAGCGTAGCGGAGAGCCGGGATGACACGAGATTTGGGCTTTTAGCCGCCGTGGAACCTCGGATGAAAATCCCTCGGCGCCCACCCGAAATCCTGCCCCGCCGCCGACGAGTCGAACGTCAGGTCCTGGCCCATGCGTGCTCCCATCGCCGCCGTGGCGCCGGGGTAGAAGGGCTTGGCCAGGCGCATCAGCAAGGCGAACAGCCAGGTCGGCATCGGCAGGGACCGCGGCGTCTTGCCCAGACCCTCGAAGATCCGATCGACCATGGCGCGATAGGTCAGGGTTTCCCCGCCTCCCAGGTCATAGGCCCGGTTCCGCGTGGCTGGGACCTTGGCGGCGGCCAGGGCGCCGACGGCCAGGTCGGCCGCGTGCACCGGCTGGCGCAAGCCCTCGCCGCGCCCCGCCAGCGGCATGACGTGGAAGCGCCTCACCAGACGAGCGATGCGACTGACGTTCTCGTCGCGGCCCTCGTCATAGATCAACGTCGGACGCAGGACGGTCCAGACGACGCCATGCTCGGCGCACCAGGTCTCGACCGCCGCTTCGGCGTCGATCAGCGTCTTGGCGACGGCGCGCTCGCCGGGTTCGGGCGAATCCAGCTTGGTGAAGCGGCTGGTCGACGAGAAGGCGATCAGCCGGACCATGCCCCGCGCCTTCAGGCTGGGAAGCAAAGCGGGCAACAGCCAGATCGGCGACAGCGAGAACACCGTGGCCGCCGGCGGCAGCCGCTCGCCGATCCCAGGGTCCGTCAGGTCCCCGTCGATCCAGCAGGCGTCGCCGCGAGGCGGTCGGCGGCTGAGGGCGACGGGATCGAACCCCTCGTCCGCCAGCCGCGCCATCAGATGGCCGCCGATCAGGCTGGTAGCGCCCAGCACCATGATCGGCGTCTTGAGGGTGTTGTCGGAGTCCATGGCCAACATATAGTCGCGTCTTCGAGGGGTTGCCCATGACCTATGACGCCCATGACCTATGACGAGGTTGTCGCCTTCGCCCTGCGCCTGCCCGGCGTCGAGCACGGGACAGCCTATGGTCGCCCGTGTCTCAAGGCGCACGGCAAGTTCCTGACCTGCCTGTTCGAGGACGGCGAGAGCCTGGTCTGTCCCGGCGTGCCGTTCGACGAGCGCGAGATGCTGATCGAGGCCGAGCCCGACGTCTTCCACTTCACCGACCACTTCCGAAACTATCCCTATGTCCTGATCCGCCTGGCCAGCGCCCATCCGGGAACGGTGGAGGGACTGGTGCTGCGCCAATGGCGGGCGACCGCGCCGAAGAAGGTTCTGAAAGCCTGGGACGAGAACCACCCGACGGGGACCGCATGACCGACAAGACCAAGGCCTGGCGCCCGCTGATCGCGCTGGTCGCGGCGGCGGGGCCGCTGCTGCAGTACGGCCTGATGGCCTATGACGAGACCCTGGCGACCCTGCCGGCCAAGACCGTCGAGTTCTTCAGCTACTTCACGATCCTGTCGAACGCGCTGGCGGCCGTCGCCCTGGCCGCGCCGCTGGTCGCGCCGGCCGGCCGGCTGGCGGCGTGGTCGGAGAAGTCGGGTCCGCGCGCGGCGATCGCGACCTATCTGGCGATCACGGCCGTGGTCTATCACACCATGCTGGCCCACACCTGGGACCCACACGGCCTGCGCCTGGTCGCCACCACGCTGAACCACACGATCACGCCGGCGGCGTTCCTGCTCGACCTGGCCCTGCGCGGCGGCGAGGGCGAGGCGCGCTGGATCGCGGCCTTGAAGGCGATGGCCTTCCCCGCCCTGTTCGGCGCCTGGACCCTGGCGCATGGCGCGGTCTCGGGCTTCTATCCGTATCCCTTCATGGACGTGACCAAGCGCGGCTATCCGCCGGTTCTGCTAACGATCGTCCAGATGGGCGTGGCCTTCGCGCTGATCTGCCTGATCTTCATCGCCGTCCTGCGCGTTCGGATCCGGATGGCGCGGGCCAAACCGGCGCCCATATCCGCCTGACCGTCTTTCTCGGAGTTTCTCGATGTCCAAGCTCGTCCCCGCCGTCCGCTCCGGCGACGTCCTGATGCCCGCCATCGGCTTTGGCACTTGGCAGCTGGAAAACGGGACCGCCGTCCCACTAGTCGAGAAGGCCCTCGAGGTCGGCTACCGCCACATCGACACCGCCCAGATCTACGGCAACGAACGGGATGTCGGCGCGGCGATCAAGAACAGCGGGATCAAGCGCGACGAGCTCTTCGTCACCACCAAGGTCTGGATCGACCAGTTCGCCGACGGTGATTTGCAGCGCTCGACGGAGATCAGCCTGGAAAAGCTGGGCCTCGATCACGTCGACCTGCTGCTGCTGCACTGGCCCAAGCCCGACGTTCCCCTGGCCGAGACCCTGGGCGCGCTGAACGAAGTCCGCGCCAAGGGCTGGACCCGCGCCATCGGCCTGTCGAACTTCCCCTCGGCCCAGCTGGAGGAAGCCGCCAAGCTGTCGGACGCGCCGATCGCCACCGACCAGGTCGAGTATCATCCCTACCTGTCGCTGAAGACCCTGAAGGCCAAGGCCGACCAGTTGGGCGTCTCGATCACCGCCTGGTCGCCGCTGGCCCAAGGCAAGGTCGCCCAGGAGCCGCTGCTGATCGACATCGGCCGCGCCCACGGCAAGACCCCCGGCCAGGTCACCCTGCGCTGGATCATCCAGCAGGGGATCATCGCCATCCCTCGCACCAGCAATCCCAAGCGGATCGAGGAGAACTTCGACATCCTCGACTTCGAGCTGACCGAAGCCGAGATGACCCAGATCCACGGCTTGGCGCGTCCGGACGGCCGGATCGGCGACTGGCTCGACAAGGCCTACCGCTGGGAC
>CAKZJK010000181.1 GCA_936942565.1 uncultured Caulobacter sp.
TCCACCTGCTCGCTCATGCTCTTGCCGCCGCCCTCGAACGCCAGCTTGAGGTACTCCAGGCTCAGCTGGTGCAGCGCCGTCACCGCGCCGCTCAGGCTCTGCGCCAGGAAGGCGCTGGGCACGATCACCTCGGCGTGGGTGCGGCCGAAGGTGACCGCATGGCCGAAGCAGCGCGCGTAGCGCTCGTCCGAGGCCAGCGGCGTGTGCGGCAGGGTCAGCGAATAGGCGGCGAAGGCGAAGGAGAGGATCGCCGCGACCAGGAAGATCCAGCGGGTCTGCTCGGCCGTGGCGTGCGCGCCCAGCAGGAAGACGAAGGGCCAGCTGACCAGCACCCAACCCACCGTGCCGCCCATTCGCACCGGGCCGAACTCGCCGGCCGGATCGCGCAGGTTGGCGAAGGCGATCGAGTTGGTCACCGACAGGGTCGGCACATAGACCAGGCTGAAGATCAGGTAGCAAATGAAGAAGGGCCAGAAGGTGGTCGCGAACGCAGTGCCCACCAGGGCCACGCCGCCGATCAGGTGACTGGCGGCCAGGAACCGCTCGGCCGAGAAGTTGCGGTCCGCGAACTGGTTGGAAAAGAAGATGCCGACCAGGGCCGCGACGCCCCAGGCGCTGCCGACCAGCGACTGCTGCCAGGGCGCGAAGCCCAGCATGCCCATGTAAGGGAAGATCTTCGGCGCCCAGGCGCCCCAGATCGCCAGTTGCAGCACCATCATCAGGAAGAGCCGGAAGCTCGTCTTCATGGTCCTGGTCCTCCCCGACCAGCTATGGGCGGCGTTTCGGACCATTCAGGTCCCGCTCGCTCCGATGTAATCGAAATCATCGATAACAGGGGTCGGGCGAACCGGCAACCGGCTCGCGGCGTGTTACGGCGCTCCAGCTTCGCCTTGCCAACGCTCGGAGCAGTCGCCAGTGTCGCCGCGATGGCGACCATTCAAGATGTTGCGCGGGCCGCGGGCGTGTCGACGGCGACCGTCTCGCGGGTGTTCAGCGCCCCGGAGCTGGTGATCGAGACCACGCGCCAGCGGGTGATGACCGCCCAGCTCGGCTATGAGCCCAACTTCGCGGCCAAGAGCCTGCGCACCCTGCGCACCGAGAAGATCCTGGTCACCGTGCCGGACATCTCCAATCCTTTCTTCTCGCAGGTGATCCGCGGCGTCGAGGAAGCCGCGCTCGCCGCCGGCTACTCGGTGCTCTTGGGCGACACCCGCCACGAGGAGGCGCGCGAGGAGCAATATGCGGCCATGTTCAGGCGCAAGGAGGCGGACGGCCTGATCTTCCTCGGCCACCGCCTGCCCGAGGCGCTGGCTGAGATGATCGCCGCCAAGGGGGTGAAGACCCCGATCGTCAACGGCTGCGAGTTTCGGCCAGGCCTGGCGGTGTCCAGCGCCCACATCGATAACGATGGCGCCGCCGCCGAAGTGATGGAGCATCTCTACGGCCTGGGGCACACGCGGATCGGCGTCGTGACCGGACCACTGGCCAGTCCGATCAGTAGCGATCGCCTGTCCGGCGTTCTGTCCGCCGCCCAACGTCATGGCCGGGCCAGCGCGCTGCGCATCTCGATCGGCGACTTCTCGATCGAGTCGGGCGTGCGCCAGGCCGGCGAACTGCTCGACGAGCCGGGGCGTCCGACGGCGATCTTCTGTTTCAGCGACGAGATGGCGATGGGCGCGCTTGAAGCCATCCGCCGGCGTGGACTCGTCTGCCCGCGCGATGTTTCGCTGGTCGGCTTCGACGACATCCGCTTCGCCCGTCACCTCGACCCGCAGCTGACCACGGTCAGCCAGCCGATGGAGGAGATCGGCCACGAGGTCGTGCGCCTCCTGCTCGACATCCTGGCGGGGCGCGCCACGACGCTACGGAATGTCACCCTGCCGCACGAGCTGGTCGTGCGGGCCAGCACGGCGCCGCCGGCCGCCTAGGGCCTGGGCGGGAGCTCCCGCACCCAGATATTGCGAAAGCTGATCGGCTTGCTCGGATCGCCGTGGGCCTGCAGCTTGATCGGCGCGGGACCATGCGGCTTGTAGGACGGCTTACCGATATAGACCGTCTCGCCAGCCAGGACGGCGTTGTCCTGGACGAGCACGCCATTATGCAACACCGTGACCGTCGCCGGCGACGCCAGGGTTCCAGCGGCGGTGAAGCGCGGTCCCCGCCAGACGATGTCGTAGGTCTGCCACTGACCGGGCTCGCGGCTGGCGTTGGCAAGCGGTGGATGCTGCTTGTAGACGCTCGCCGCCTGGCCGTTCACGTAGGTCTGGTTCTCGAAGGAATCGAGGATTTGCACCTCGTACCCCGCGTCGCGAGGGCCGGTGGAGGCTAGGAATACGCCGCTGTTGCCGCGCCCCTGCCCGCTCCCGTCGATATCGGCCGGGATGCGCCACTCTAGATGCAGCTGATAGTCCTGGAAGGCGCGTTTGGTCTCGATGTTACCCTTGGACTTGTCGACCGTGATCACACCGTCGGCGACGCTCCATGCGGCCGGAGACTTGTCCTGGCTCGACACCCATTGGCCCAGGTTCTGGCCATCGAACAGCACGATGGCGTCCGACGGCGGCGCGCCAGCGACGGCCCCCGGCGCGACCATCGGCGGCTTGGGGCTCCACGCCTCGGTGTCTTCGGGTCGGGTCTGCGCTAAGGCCGAAGACGAAGCGAAGAACCCGACCAGACCAAAGGCGCTCAGAACAACCCGGATCATCTTGCGCAAGCTCCCGCGACTCCACCCGGCGTAGCGGATATGATCCTGATCAATCTGTCGACCCTCCCCCCGTGGCAAGAGGCGATGGTCGCTGTCGGCGGCGTTTCACGGTTGTTCGGCGATGATGGATGCGACAGCGCCCCACGCGACAAGACGCCCTTGGGCTTGGCTCGTGGGCGGCGTCGTCCTACTGGGCCTGGGAGCCGCCGGCTGGCTTCTGCTGCGACCGCCGACCGTCGAGATCGCCAGAACCCGGACGGGCGAAGCCGTCGACGTGATCTATGCCTCGGGAGTCGTCGACTACGTCCGCCAAGCGCATGTCGCGCCCATCGTCACCGCGCCGATCCGACAGGTCGATGTCGCGGAGGGCGACTGGGTTAGGCCTGGCCAATCCCTGGCGCGGCTCGAAGACGGCCCCCAGCAGGGGGCGGCTCTGCAACTCGCGGCCCAGGCGGCTCAGGCGCGGATCGTGGCTGGGCGCACGCGGCGGCTTTTCGAGGCCGGCTTCGCCGCGCGAGCCGCCGATGACGACGCCCAGGCCCAGGCGCGCGCCGCGACGGCCGCCGCCGACAGCGCCGCCGCCCGCCTCCGCGACTACAGGCTGACGGCGCCGTTCGCCGGTCAGGTCTTGCGGCGGGAGGCCGAGCCTGGCGATCTGGGAACCGTCGGAGCCCCGCTGTTCGTCATCGCCGATACCCGCACGCTGCGGATCACCGCCGACGTGGATGAGCGCGACATCGCCAAGCTCAGGCCCGGCGTCCAGGCCTTGATCCGTTCGGACGCGTTTCCCGGCAAAACCTTCCAAGGTCGAGTATCCCAGATCACGCCCGCCGGGGACGCCAAGGGCCGCGTGTTCCGCGTGCGCATCGCCCTGCCCGCCGATAGCGGTCTGCCGCCTGGCATGACGGTGGAAACCAACCTCGTGACGGACCGCCGCCCCAAGGCGATTCTGGCGCTGTCCAGCGCGGTGCGCGACGGCGTCGTCTGGACGGTCCACGGCGGCAGAGCCCGGCGCGTCGTTGTCCGGGTCGGCGCCATGGGCGGCGATCTGACTGAAATTCAGTCCGGTGTCGGTGTCGGCCAGCCCTTGATCGCGCGACCGCCGGCGAACCTCGCGGACGGCCAGCGCGTGCGGTTCGGCAAGGCGCCATGAGCCTTCCGTCGGTCCTGGCGAACATCGCGCTGGCGCACCTGCGGGTCCGAGCCCGCCAGACCCTGGTCGCCACCCTGGGCGTCGCCATCGGCGTCGGCTTCTTCCTGGCCGTCTCCGGCATGATGGTCGGCTCGCAGAAGGACTTCATCCGCACGCTTGTCGACTCCGCGCCGCACATCATCGTCCGCGACGAGCAGCGGCGGCCCGTCCGCCAACCGGCGTTGGACGCCTTCCCGGACGCCGCGGTGGCTATTCACGGCCTGCGCCCGCAGGAAGAGGTGCGCGGCCTGAAGGACTGGCCGGCCATGCTGGCCGACGCCCGCGCCATTCCGGGCAGCCTCGCGGCCCCGTCCCTGACCGGCGCGGTGACGATCGCCTACGCGGGTCGCAACGCGGCGGTCGCGCTGAACGGCGTCGACCCGCGCCTCGAGGGGCGGCTCGCCAAAATCAACGAGAGTCTGACCGGTGGCGCCTTGAGCGACCTGGAGGCCCGCCCCGACGGCATCATCATCAGTCGCCCCCTCGCGGAGAGGTTAGGCGCGCGCTTGGGCGACACCCTGGTGGTCACGGCGCCGATCGGGACGCTGCAGCGGATGCGGATCCTGGCGCTGATCGAGCCCGACGCCCGCGCCGGCTTCTACGCTGGCGACACCGTCGCCTACGGCTTACTCCGCACCGCTCAGGTGGTGTTCGCGCGGCCCAGCATCGTGAACCAGATCCACATCCGCTTGGCCGATTCCGCCGACGCGGAGGCCCAGGCCAAACGGCTCGAAGTCCGCTGGGGATACAAGTGGGAGTCCTGGCAGGAGCGTTCGACCGATATTTTGAACCTGCTCGTGGTGCGCAACATCATTATGTACGCGGTGATCCTGGCGATCCTGATCGTGGCCAGCTTCGGCATCTACACGGCGGTCTCCAACAGCGTCGCCGACAAGCGGCGCGACATCGCCATTCTCCGCGCCATGGGATTCACCACCGGCGACGTTCAGGCGATCTTCCTTCTGGAGGGCCTGCTGGTCGGGGTGATGGGCGCGGCGGTCGGCTTCGCGATCGGGACCGGCCTTCTGCAGGTGCTGGCCAGCCTGCCCCTGTCAATGGGCGGCAAGCCGCTGGTCCTGCCGTTGGATCGCAGCCCCCCGCAATACTTGCTCGCCGGCGGCGCGTCGCTGGTCGCCGCGCTGGTCGCCGCCTGGCTGCCCGCGCGCAAGGCGGCGAGCGTCGATCCCGTCGCGATCTTGCGAGGCGCGGCATGACCCTGCTGATCGAAGCCCGCTCGGCCACGAGAGTCCTGTCAGATCCAGAGCCCTTCACCCTGGTCGATGGCGTCAGCCTAGCGGTCGAGGCGGGACAAATGGTGGCGATCGTCGGACCGTCGGGCTGCGGAAAGTCATCGTTGCTCTATCTGCTGGGCCTTCTTGATCGGCCAGACGGCGGCGAGGTGCTGATCGATGGGCGTCCGACGGGAGAGCTCGGCGACGCCGATCGGACCCGCCTGCGCCTGCAGCGGATCGGCTATGTCTTTCAGTTCCATTTTCTGCTGCCGGAGCTGACCGCCGCCGCGAACGTGGCGCTGCCGATGCAACGGCTAGGACATCGGTCAGTCCCGGAGATCGACGGGGCGGTCCAGTCGCTGCTGGATAAGCTTGGCGTCGCGGCGCAAGGCCGCCGGCGTCCCGATCGCCATCGCCACCGATTGCAACCCCGGCACCTCTCCTCTCACCTCGCTGCTTCTGACCATGAACATGTCAGCGACGCTGTTCGGGCTGACCGTCGAGGAATGCATTGCCGGCGTGACGCGACAGGCTGCCCGCGCACTGGGCCTCACCGATGAAACCGGCACGCTGGAAGCCGGCAAATCCGCCGATCTGGCGATCTGGGACATCGAGAGCCCGGCGGAACTCGTCTACCGCATGGGCTTCAACCCGCTCTACGCACGCATATCCAAAGGCATGAGGATCGATCGATGACCATTACCCTGCAGCCCGGTTCCGTCTCGCTCAGCCAGTTGGAAACCATCTACTGGACCGGCGAGCCGGCGCGGCTCGATCCCGCAGCCGATGCCGCGATCAGCAAGGCTGCCGCCCGGATCGCCGAAATCGCCGCCGGCAACGAAGCCGTCTATGGCATCAATACCGGCTTCGGCAAGCTCGCGTCGATCAAGATCGATGCTGCCGACACGGCCACCTTGCAGCGCAATCTCATCCTGTCGCACTGCTGCGGCGTCGGGGCGCCGCTGGCGGAAAACATCGTCCGGCTGATCATGTCGCTCAAGCTCATCTCGCTCGGTCGCGGCGCGTCGGGCGTGCGGCTCGATCTCGTGCGGCTGATCGAGGCCATGCTGGACAAGGGCGTGATCCCGGTCATTCCGGAAAAGGGCTCGGTCGGCGCCTCTGGCGACCTTGCCCCGCTGGCCCACCTTGCCGCCGTGATGATGGGCGAAGGCGAGGCCTTCCATGCCGGCGAGCGCCTGCCCGGAAAGATGGCGCTCGAAAGGGCCGGCTTGACGCCTGTCGTGCTCGCCGCCAAGGAAGGCCTGGACATCGACAGCGCTGGCGCTGGCCGGCCTGTTCCGCGCCCACCGCGCCGCCAATGCCGCCTTGATAACCGGCGCCATGTCCACCGATGCCGCCATGGGATCGTCCGCACCTTTCCATCCGGATATCCACACCTTGCGCGGACACAAGGGCCAGATCGATACCGCCGCCGCGCTGCGTGCGCTTCTCGCAGGCTCCGTAATTCGCGAAAGCCATTTGGAAGGCGACGAGCGCGTCCAAGACCCCTATTGCATCCGCTGCCAGCCGCAAGTCGACGGCGCCTGCCTTGATCTTCTGCGCATGGCTGCCAGGACCCTGGAAATCGAGGCCAATGCCGTCACCGACAATCCGCTGGTGCTTTCGGACAATTCGGTCG
>CAKZJK010000182.1 GCA_936942565.1 uncultured Caulobacter sp.
GGGAGCCGCTGGTTCAGGCGGCCGGCCTCGTCACGAAAGCGGCGGCCCAGCGGAGTCTCGGGTACGATGCCGAGACCGACCTCGTTGCTGACCAGCCAGAGGCGGGCGGGGCAGGCGGCGACCGCCGCGACCAGCGCGGCGCACGCCGCCTCGACATCGCGCTCGGCCAGCATCTGGTTCGACAGCCACAGGGTCAGACAGTCGACCACGGCGATCGCGTCGGCGGGGAGGGCGGCGATGGCCGACGCGAGCTCAAGCGGCGCTTCGACGGTGGTCCATGATTCGCCGCGATCGGCCTGGTGGCGCGCGATGCGCTCGGCCATCTCGTCGTCGAAGGCTTGTCCCGTGGCGATCATCACCGTTCCACCTCCGCCGGCCGCGGTTTCCGCCGCCTTCTGGGCGAAGTCGCTCTTTCCCGAGCGCGCGCCGCCAAGCACCAGGGTCACGGTCATGAAAGCTCCACATTGACGGTGTGCGGCGCAGCATATAGGCCTTGCGACGCGTCAGGCTCCTCGAAAGAGGATTAAAAGGGAACGAGGTTCAAGGCCTCGGCTGCCCCCGCAACTGTTAGCGGCGAGTTCTAGCGCCATATGCCACTGGGGCCCTCGGGACCTGGGAAGGCGGCGCCAAGAGCATTGACCCGCGAGCCAGGAGACCTGCCCGGCGCGGTCGTTCATCGCTCGGCCGGGGTGCGCCGAACGAACGGGATCTCCCGAGAAACGACAGTCAAAGGACCGCGCGACGGTCCGTGTCCGCGCGTGGTCCGCCTCGCGCGGCGCGGTTTGGCGCGTGGGTCGTTCAGTAGGGGAAGAAAGAACAATGATCCGAGCGTTTCTGAGCTCCACCGCGCTTGCCACCACACTGATCGCCGGCGCGGCTTTCGCCGACGATCAGAAGGCCCCCGAGGCCGATGTCGCTGGCGCGACCGGCGCCAACGGCGTCGCCGAACTCGTCGTCACCGCCACCCGCACCGTGCAACCGATCGAGAAGGTCGGCGCGTCCGTGACCGTGCTGACCCAGCCGGCCATCGAGGCCAGCCAGGCGATCTCCGTCGTCGAGCTGCTGGCCCGGACCCCCGGCGTCAGCTTCACCCGCAATGGCGGTCCCGGCACGACCACCGGCCTCAACATCCGCGGCGCCGAGGGGCAGCACACCGTCGTCCTGATCGACGGCGTCAAGCTGAACGACCCGTCCTCGACCCAAGGCGGCTTCAACAGCGGCAACCTGCTGGTCGGCGACATCTCGCGCATCGAGATCCTGCGCGGCGCCCAGTCGACCCTGTGGGGCAGCCAGGCCATCGGCGGCGTGGTCAACATCGTGACCGCCGAGCCGACCACGCCGTTGGGCGGCTCGCTCGATGTCGAGGGCGGCGCGCGCCAGACCGGCTATGTGCGCGGCGGCCTCGGCGGCGCTAGCGACAAGATCACCTGGCGCGTGGCCGGCGGCTTCTACTCCACGGACGGGTTCTCGGCCTGGAAGGCCGGCAAGGAGGCCGACGGCTATCATAACACCGGCCTTTCGGGGCGCCTGCGCTACAAGTTCAGCGACGCGGTCTCGGCCGAGGTTCGTTCGGTCTGGTCCAAGGGCAAGAATGACTTCGACGCTTTTAACGGCGACAGCGCCGAATACGGCCGCACCGAAGAGCTGGTCGTCTATTCGGGCCTGAACGTCGCCCTCCTGGACGGCCGCTGGAACAACCGGTTCGGCTACGCCTACACCGACACCGATCGCGAGAACTACAATCCGCTCCAGCCGACCGCGCCGATGACCTTCGACGCCGCCGGCAAGAACCGGCGCTGGGAATACCAGGGCGTGTTCGCCGTCACCGAAACGATTTCGGCCACCTTCGGCGCCGAGAGCGAGAAGGCGCGCATGCGCACCCGTTCGCCCTCGACATTCGCTCCCAACCCGCCGGTCACCCGTGGTCGGGTCGGCGTCGACAGCGTCTATGGCCAGCTGCAGGCCGAGCTGGTTCCGGGCCTGACCCTGACCGCCGGCGTCCGCTACGAGGACCACGACACCTATGGCAGCCATACCCTGGGCCAAGCCTCGGCCGCCTGGGCGCTGAACGAGGGGAACACGGTCCTGCGCGCCAGCTTCGGCCAAGGCTTCCGGGCCCCGGGCCTCTACGAGCTGTTCAGCGAGTACGGCAATCTGAACCTCTCGCCCGAGAAGTTCGACAGCTGGGACGCCGGGATCGAGCAGCGCTTCCTGGGCGGCAAGGCCCGCGCCGTGGCCACCTGGTTCCACCGCGAGGCCGACAACGAGATCCGCTACTTCTCGTGCTCCAGCGCCACGCAACCGCTGTGCGCGCCGGGCGGCGTGTTCCGGTACGGCTACTATAACAACGTCCTGAAGACCAAGGCGCAAGGCCTTGAACTCATTGGCGAATACAAGCCGGTCGAAGGCCTGGTCCTGTCGGGCAACTACACCTACACCGACGCCGAAACCGACTCCGGCGCGGCCAAGGGCAAGCAGCTGACGCGTCGTCCGAAGAACATGGGCAACCTGTCGGCGACCTATGTCTGGCCGGTCAAGCTCTCGACCACCGTCGCCGTCCGGTACGTGGGCAAGACCTACAACAACGACCTCAACACCCAGGTCGTGAAGGACTACACGCTGGTCGACCTGCGCGCGTCCTATCCGCTGAAGGACGGCCTGGAGGTCTTCGGTCGTGTCGAGAACGCGTTCGACAAGGACTATCAGACCATCCTGAACTACGGGACGCCCGGTCGCGGCGCCTTCGTGGGCCTGCGGGCTCGCTTCTAGAGCTCGGTGATGGCGTCGATCCCCCACCTCGGCGCCTACCGACATGGCGGCCGTCTCCGCGAGGCGACGGCCGCCTATCCGGACGCGCGCGGGCCCTGGCTCGATCTGTCGACCGGGATCAATCCTGAGCCTTGGCCGGGCGCGCGCGCGTCGGCCCAGGCGCTGCGCACGCTGCCCGATCCCACGCTGCTGGCCGAACTGGAGGCTGTCGCCGCCCGCGCCTTTGGCGTGGCCGATCCCGCGCGGGTCGTGGCCGTCGCGGGCGCGGACGCGGCCCTGCGGCTCTTGCCGCTTCTGCTGGGCGACGGCGACGTCGCCCTGGTCGCGCCGATCTATGGCGGTCACGCGCAAGCCTGGGCTGGGCGCGCGCCTTGCATGGTGACCTCCATCGACGATCGTCGCGCGGTCGAGGCGGGCGTCCTGGTCCTGGTCAATCCGAATAATCCCGACGGCCGCCAGATCGGGCGCGAGGCGATCTCGGCGCTCGCCAGGACGCGGTCGGCCGTCGGGCGCTGGACGATCGTCGACGAGGCTTTCGTCGAGGTGGCGCCTCATCTCAGCGTCGCGGATCTTGAGATCGAGCGCCTGATCGTCCTGCGGTCGTTCGGCAAGTTCTACGGTTTGCCTGGAGCGCGTCTCGGATTCATCATCTGCGACAGAGCCTTGGCGGAGCAACTTCGCGTTTTTCTCGGCGACTGGCCGGTCTGCGCCGACGCCTTGGCCTTGGGCCTGGGCGCCTATGCCGACGACGCCTGGCGCGCCACGACCACCGCCTGCCTGGCGACCCAGGCCCGTAACGTCGACGCCGTTCTGAGCGCGGCGGGCCTCGCCGTCGTGGGCGGCTGTGACCTCTTCCGTTGGGTCGAGGCGCCGGACGCGCACCGGCTGTTCGTCGGCCTCTGCCGGCAAGGCGTGCTGACGCGGCCGTTCGCGGAGCACCCGGCGCGACTGCGGTTCGGCATCCCGTCTCGCCAGAACCTCGACCGCCTGCGCGAGGCCCTTCAGGCGGTGCGCCATGCGGCCTAGCCGTCGGTTCGTCATGGGCGGGGTCGTGGCCCTGGGCGCGGCAGGACCCGTCGCCGCCGCCCCACGGCGCGTCGCCTCCCTGAACTCGTGCCTGGACGCCATGCTGGTGCATCTGGCCGACCGCTCGCAGATCGCCGCGCTCAGCCACTACGCGCGGGAAGAGCAGGGCTCCACGGTCGCGGCTCAGGCCCGCGATCTGCCGTTCACCTGGGAGAGCGCCGAGGAGATCATCGCGCTCCAGCCGGATCTCGTGCTGGCCAGTCAGCACTCGGCGTTGGCGACCCGCAATGCGCTGAAGCGCCTGCGCGTGCCCGTCGAACGTTTCGTCGTGCCCAAGACGATCGAGGAAAGTCTCGGGCAGGTGCGCCGCGTGGCTGGACTGATCGGCCAGCCCGATCGCGGCGAGCGACTGATCGCCCGGATCCAGACCGCCGTGGCCGCCGCGACGGTCCGTCCGGGCGCCCGGCGGCTGAGCGCTTTGATCTATCAACCCAATGGCTTCGCGGCGGGACCTCACACCTTGGTCGATGAAATGATGACCTTGGCCGGCTTCGACAACGCCGCCCGGCGGTATGGCCTGAAGTCCTGGGGCAACGTCCCGCTCGAGCTCCTTCTAGCCGATCCGCCGGAGGTGCTGCTGGTCGGCGAGCCCGCCTCCGGCGCGCGCAGCTGGGCCGACCGCGTCATGACCCACCCGGCGCTGGGCGCGCTCAAGGGGAGGATGAAGCAGGCCCGTCTCCCCGAGCGGCTGCTCTATTGCGGCGGACCGGTGCTGATCCAGACCGCCCAGGCCATGGCCCGGGCGCGCTCCGAAGTCCTGGGAGAGCCGGCATGAGGACGCGATCGGTCTGGCTGGTCCCCGGACTGCTGATAGCCGCGTTGGCGGTGCTGTGCATGCTGAGCCTGTGCGCTGGACGGGTCTGGACGCCCTGGAACGCGTGGGTCTCGGGCGGCGCCGATCCGCGCTGGGCGATCGTCTTCGGCCTGCGGCTGCCCCGCACCGTCCTGGCGCTGATGGTCGGCGGCGCGTTGGGGCTGAGCGGCGCGGCGCTGCAAGGCTACACCCGCAATCCGCTGGCCGAGCCCGGCGTGCTGGGCGTCTCGTCCTCGGCCGCGCTGGGCGCGGTGCTCACCCTTTACCTGGGCGCGGCGAGCGAGGCCCATTGGATCCTGCCGGCGGCGGCCATGGTCGGCGCGGGCCTCGGCGTCGTCACCCTGATGGCGCTGTCGGGCGCCACCTCCAGCATCGTCACCTTCATCCTGGCGGGCTTCATCATCCAGACCGTGTGCACGGCGGGCATTTCGCTGGCCTTGAACCTGGCGCCCAACCCGTGGGCGGTTGACGAGATCGTCAGCTGGCTGATGGGCTCGCTGGCGGACCGCAGCGTCGAGGAGGTCCGCATCGCCGCGCCGGGCGTGATCGTCGGATCCTTCGTCCTGCTGACGCTGGGCCGGGCGCTGGACGCCCTGACCCTGGGCGAGCAGGGCGCGCGCTCGCTGGGCGTCAGCCTGACGCGGACGCGGATCTTGCTGGCGATCGGCGTGGCCCTGGCGGTCGGGTCTAGCGTGGCGGTGACCGGGGTCATCGGCTTCGTCGGCCTGATCGTGCCGCACCTGCTGCGGCCCTGGCTCGGCTCCCGCCCCGGCGCGCTGCTCTGGCCCTCGCTGCTAGGCGGCGCGGTCCTGACCCTGGCAGGCGACATCCTGGTCCGCCTGACCCCGGCCGCCGAGGAGGTCAAGCTCAGCGTCGCCATGGCGGCGCTCGGCGCGCCGTTCTTCCTGTGGATGCTGGTTTCAATGCGTAGGAGGCTGGCGTGAGCGACGATCTTGTCGCCGAGGCCGTGACCCTCGGCCTGGGCGGGCGGACGGTCCTCGACCGGGTCACCGCCAGCTTTCGCAAGGGCGAGCTGGTCGCGATCGTCGGTCCCAACGGCGCGGGCAAGTCCAGCCTGCTGTCCTGCCTCGCTGGTCTCAGGCGGCCCGACAGCGGACGGATCGCGCTGGCGGGGGCCATCGTCACCGAAATCCCGGCCCGAAAGCGCGCGCGGGCCATGGCCTTCCTGGCCCAGACGCCCGAGATCGCCTGGGATGTCGACGTGCGGACCTTTGTCGGGCTCGGCCGCACCCCGCACACCGGCGCGTTCGGGCCTAGCGCGGAGGACGCGGCCGCTATCGACGAGGCGATCGCGACGACGGGGATGGCCGACTTCGCCGCGCGCCCGATCACCCGTCTGTCGGGCGGCGAGCGGGCCAGGGCGTTGATCGCCCGCGCCCTGGCGGGCCAGACCGACTGGCTGCTGGCCGACGAGCCCCTGACGGGCCTCGACCCCGGGCATGCGCTCGACGCCGTGGACCTGTTCCGTCGCCTCGCCCACGAGCGGAGCAAGGGCGTGATCGTGACGCTGCACGATCTGACCCTGGCGGCTCGCTTCGCCGACCGCGTGCTGCTGCTCGATCGTGGTCATCTGGTCGCCGACGGCCCTCCCGCCAAGGCTCTGACCCCGCAGGCCCTGGCGATGGCCTATGGCGTGAGGACGCGCACCCACGCCGGCGCGGCGGGCCCGCTGATCGAGATCCTGCGCCGTGCCGACTAGTCCGTGGATCGTGCTGGCCGCGGCGGCGGTGGAGGCCCTCGTGGGCTACCCTCGGGCGCTGCACCGGCGCGTCCCGCACCCCGTGGTCTGGATCGGCGCCCTGATTTCGCGCCTGGAAGCCGGGCTCAATCGTCCGATCTGGAGTGATGCCACGCGCCGGATGGCGGGGGGCGTGACGCTGGCGATCATCGTGCTGGTCAGCGGGCTCGCCGGCTGGCTGCTGGCCCGGTTTTGCGGGCCGTACGTGATCGCGCTCGTCGGGACGCTGGGGCTCGCGCAGCGCAGCCTTTACCAGCACGTCGTCGCCGTCCTGCGTCCGCTGCAAGATGGCGATCTGGTCGCGGCGCGCGAGGCGGTCGCCATGATCGTCGGACGCGAC